>JANJUB010000121.1 GCA_024710805.1 Fimbriimonadaceae bacterium
CTTCTGCGGTGAAGGTCTTGCGCTGGCTTGCCGGACCGGCTCTTTCGAGCGTATTGACGGCCTCGGCACTGCCTTTTGAGCAGGCGCTACTCCCCTTCGGGTCTCTATTTCAGTTACGTCCGTCAACGTCAGACCGTTGCATCAATCCATGGCCTTCGCTGGAACACAACGGAAACCAACGGGTTCGATGTTCGCCGGCGGAGTCGGTTGTCCGAACTCACCCAGCAGACGCGACGTCTTCGATAACCCGCGCCACGGCTACCCAGGGCGCATCATCGACAAACTGTCGACCCGACCGGTGATGATCGGATACCTGAAGGGCGGGCACACCCCGGCGGTTTGAGTTCAAGCGCGAAGTGATCAAGTAGGTTAACGCATGATTGTCTTGGCGGCCCTTGCACTAGCGCAAACAACATCAGCAACCCCCGATGTTGCCCGGCTCGTTCGCCAAGTCCGCGCCGCTTACGCGAACTGCAAGACGTATCGAGACGTCGGCACCCAAGTGATTTGGAACATCGACAGCCGCGGGACCAAGGCCATCTGGGGCGAGTGGAAGTTCAATACGACCTTTGCCCGACCAGTCCAGATACGCCTTGAAGTCAGCGAACGTAAGGGCGCCAGTCGCTGGGTTTCATCGGTCCTGTGGACGACCAGGAAGGGGCAAGGGTCCGCCCCAGCACAAATCCACTTCGGTTTCGACGGCAGCATCGAACAGGTCAAGGAACTCCGGGCCGGTTTTGCGAGCTTGGCAAGCCTCTCCTTCGGAATCGCAGATCGAGTGCCTTGGTTGCTCATACCCTCCAAGGACCCGTTTGACTTGCTGGACGAGCACGAATGGAAGAGAGGCGGCGTTGAGAAGTTGCGAGGACACGACTGTGTCGTCCTCCTCAGCCGCGATTCGTCCGTGAAGCTTTGGATCGACAAGCGCACGTCGCTTCTGGTTCAAATCCATGAGCAGAGCGACATGGGCGGTGGTCGAAGCACCCTCAAAGTGGTCCAATACACACCCAAGCTCAACACGAGGGTTCAGGAGAGTGAGTTCAAGGGACCTAACTAGCTACGGCTTAAGGTCGTGGGGGCCACGTGTCTTTGCTGAAGTGTTACAGTGGTTTCAAGACCATGTACACCGAACACCAACGAACCGTTCAGGACACCTTTGACTCACGGCGGCTTGCGGATCGCATCGAGGAACGCGTCGTTCAGTCCGAACTCGACGCCGACGACCAGGCGTTCATCGAGCGACAGATGATGTTCTTCCTCGCGACCGCCGACAAGCGCGGACAACTGAACTGCTCGTTTAAGGGTGGTCCCCGCGGTTTCGTCCGGGTCCTCGACGCACACACGATCGCCTTCCCCGACTATAACGGCAACGGCATGTTCCTCTCGATCGGCAACATTTGCGCCCGCGCCGAAGTCGGTCTGCTGTTCATCGACTTCGAGCAGCCGAAACGCCTTCGGGTCAACGGCCAAGCAAGCATCGACCCCGATGACCCTCTCCTCGCGGAGTTTCCGGGGGCGCAGATCGTAGTAAGGGTGACCGTGCGCGAGGCATTTCCCAACTGCCCGAGGTACATCCCGAAGATGCGGCTGGTCGAAGAGTCGCCGTACCTTCCGAAATCGGGCGAGGAGGCCCCGGTTCCGGAGTGGAAACGATCAGAATGGGCGTGCGATGTGCTGCCGAGGTCGGACGACGTCCACGACTGATCGCGGCCCTTCAGGCCGCTTTGGCATCATGATCCATCAGGGCCTCGCCCTTCGCTATGATCTTGTCGCCCCGTTGGGCAGCTGGAAGTTGGGCCGGCCTAGTTTCCGAACCGCCGCTTCAGTTCCGCGATCGTGGCGTTGCGGACGTCCTCGTGCTCCTTGAGCACGGTGATGTCGGGGTTGCCGTCCTTCTTCAGCCAGCCGAGGTTCTGCTCGTTGCCGGTGAGAAGGAAGTCGCTGATCGCGATCGTGTAGTCGCGGCCGTCCTCGATCGGCGCGCCCTTATGGAGCGGCTGGTCGCCGTTGTAGGTGATGCCCGCCGTCTGCAGGTAGCCGCCTTGGCCCTTGTTGGCGATGCCCTGGGCGAGAATCCGCTTCAGATAGACGCCCTTGATCTTGATCGAGACGATCTTGCCACCGAAGGGCAGGATGCGGATGACGTCGTATTCGGTCACTTCGCCGGGCTGGATCGTATCGTCGATGCGGATCGAGCCGCCATTGTAGATCGCGATTTCGCTGCCCGGTGCCGCGGCGAGCATGCCTTCGGCGATGATCTTGGTGAGTTCGGTCGGCTTGTTGCGGACGCTCGCCTCGCTTCCGTCTAGTGCGATGGGCAGATCGGCCACCTTGGCCTCGGGGTTGAAGCCGTCCTTCCGGAACCCGTCGAATGCGATCTTCACCCATTTGTCTACCTCCGCCTTCACCGTGGGGTCCAACGGGATATCCGCAGTCAGCCGACGAAGCGTCGACTTCTTCTGGAGCTTGCGCGTGATGGGATCGAAGCCGAACTCGTGGACGAACACTGACCGCGCGTTGGCGTCGGCCTTGTAAATGCCGGGCAGGCTCGCGATTTCGATGCGGTGCATCTCGTGCTCATGGCCACCGATGATCATGTCGATCTCAGGGAAAGCTCGGGCGATCTTGATGTCGTCTTCGTAGGCCAGATGGGTGATCGCGATGAGCACGTCGACCTTCGGACGTAGCTCTCTCACTTGCTTCTCAGCCGCTTCCATGAAGTCCGTGTACGTGACGTACTTCGCCGGGTTGCTCGGAACGGTCACCCCGAAATAGCCGACGCGCACCTTCTGGTCGCCGCTCTCGATCACCTGAATCCGGTTCGGCTCTGTCTTAGGGAGGGGCGCGCCTTGGGCATTCCACACGTTGCTCGAGACCCAGCCAAACTTGGATTCCTCAATGCGCTGATTGAACTGGGCTTCGTTCACGTCGAACTCGTGGTTGCCAAAGGTGGCCAGGTAAAGCGGAATCGCATTAAGCATCGCGACCATTTGCTTGCCAGCGAGCCGCTCGCCATCGACACGGGCGGTGCCGAGGGCGCTGGGGCTGAAGAAGTCGCCTGCGATCACGAGGAAGGTGTTCGGGTTCACCTGCTTGTAGGAGTTGTAGACCGTGGCGACCTTGGCCATGCCACCCTCCTTGCTCACCGGGGTGATCTCGTACACGTCGTTGATCTGGACAAGGTTGAACCGGATCAGGTTGTCGCCCGGCTCGACTCCCGGCTTCTGGCCGAGGGCGAACGTGAAGATGGCGCAAAGCAGTGCGAGGACGAGAACCCGAGTCAGTTTCATTCCAACCCAATTATGATTGAGCGGGACCGCTTGGAATCCACGGCTATATGCGTCGGGACGAACCCACCGACGACCTCAGGGGATCAGACGCTCTCTTGAGTAAAGCAGAGCGTAGGCGCAGGTTTCGAGTCACGAAGTGACGAGGCCCTGCGCTTCGATTTTCCGCGGGGCCTCGCCGCTCGTGCGCGGCTTCGAAACCCGCGGCTACACCCGTTGACTGGGAATCAGCGTCGGGACGAACCCACCGACGACCTCAGGGGCCGTAGAGACCCGGGAGGAATCCGCTCTTATGGCGCTGGCCGGAGGAGCCCCCTCCCCGCCTGTCCAAGCGTAGGCGCAGGTTTCGAGTCACGAAGTGACGAGGCCCTGCTCTCAGGTTCCGCGGGGCCTCGTCGCTCGCTAACTCGCGACTTCAAAACCCGCGGCTACCCCCGTTCAAGTGAAGACAACGTCGGAAATGCCACTTCTGCAATAAAACCTGCATAATCGGGAATCTTCAGGTTCCGCGGGCCGGTACGCTTCCACAATGATCGCTTCCCTCGTGTTCCTCGCCCTCGTTGCAAAGCCCAGCGGCACCGCGGTGATCGTCAACCAGCAATCGGACAGCGCGTCGATCGTCGATCTAGCGGCAGGCACGGCGGTACACGTCCCGGTTGGGAACGGTCCTCACGAGTCGGCGGTTTCCCCGAACGGCAAGCTCGCGGTCGTGACGAACTACTACAAGCAGGGCTTGGGCCCAGGATCGTCGCTCAGCGTGCTCGATCTCGCCGCCAAGAAGGAGATCAAGCGGATCGAGCTCGACAAGCAAGCCATGCCCCACGGCGTCGAGTGGGTGGATGACGGAAAGGTCGTGTGCACGGACGAGCGGAACCAGCGGCTTCTGCTGGTCGACATCGACGCGGGCAAGGTCGAGCGCGAGTACGCCACCGGACAGACCGGCTCGCACATGCTATCCCTCAATCTTGGAGCCAACCGCTTGGTCAGTTCGAACATGGGCGGCGGAAGCGTGACCATCTTCGACTTCAAGAGCGGCGATCGACTCGAGACGGTGTCCACCGGCAAGGAGTGCGAAGGCGTCGGCATCGCGCCCGACGGGAAGACGATCTGGGCCGGCAATCGGGCCGAGGACACGATCTCCGTCATCGATGTGGCCACCCGGAAGGTGGTCAAGAAGATCGAATCGAAGGGCTTTCCCTACCGCGTGCAGTTCACGCCGAACGGCAAGTGGGCGCTGATCCCACACGCGGTTTCGGGAGAGTTGGTGGTGTGCGATGTGGCGAAGATGGAAGTCGCGCGGCGGATCAAGGTCGGCGCCGTCGGCGTGAAGATCTCGGTGCCCAACCCGTCACCCGCGGGCGTGTGGCCCTACGCAGACAGCAACTTTGCCCTGGTAACGGTTCGGAATGACGACTCAGTCGTGGTGGTCGATCTGAACTCGGGCGAGACGCTGAGCCGCATCCCGGTGCAGAAGAGCCCGGACGGCGTAGCGATGCAGCCCAAGCGGCACTAGAAGTGCACTTCGAGATCGCCCCAGCAGGTCTGCAGGTAATCCAACTGGTAAGTGTGTCCGGTGGCGTGCATGGCTGGGAGGTTCATCAGCCACGTCATCGGGGCATCCCAGCCTTGCCCGGAGTCGAGCCTCATGTCGACTTCCTCGGGCGTCAGAGTGGCGAGGGCAGCGACAACATCGTCGGTGTTCTTCCGGAAGGCGGCCTCAATGTCCGCGAGGGTCGTGAGCGCCGCTTCGGCTGCGTTCGTTCGCGCCAAGTGCTCTTCGACGTTCTGCGGGAGCTGTCGCTCGTTGAGCATCTTTGCAAAGTTGCCCGCAGTGACGGCGGTGTGCGCGGCGATCTGCAGGGCGTTCTTCGCGGTCGGGCTCGGTGACCACGTCAGCTTGTCCTCGGGGACGAACGAGAGCACGATCAGGAAGTGCTCCATCGCGTGAACGGCGCGTTGCTGGCTGAGGGTGACGAGGTCGAGCATGGAGTTTGATTCTGGCGGATCGGGGCTCGAAAGCGCAGGAATGGTGATTGGACTAGCGCGACAAAGCCATCGGAACACCGATGAGAATGGCTGCCAAGTCCCTGGCCCGCCGGCGGACGACCGGGTCCTTGTCCATCATGAGCCGAAGCAGATAGGATCGACTCTCGGGCCGAAGCGAGGTGCCGAAACCGTGTACTGCGTATTCGCGCACCTTGGAGTCGTGGGAATACGCGGCCAGTTCAAAAATGCGAAACTGATCGTCGTCTGCAACAGCCGATCGCATCAGTCGGTCCAGCAACTCTGGCAGGAACTCCGCTGCAATGCTGTTGAAATGCTCCTGGATGAATGAGGCCGCCAAACTCGGCTCATGGTTGAGCACTTTCTGTACGTCTCGGCCCAGCCCGTCGCCCCGCTTCTCGCTTAACAACTTAGCCAAGGTCGATGTTGGCTCTGGCTCGAGATGCACTGAGCGATCCGTTGCGTAACCGGTGCTGGCGAGGGCCCGCACGAAGGGTTCGGCTCGGGCATCGGAGAACTGCTGGAGCGTGAGGACCAGTTCTCTCATTTCCATGTAGTGTTCGATCCGAGGCTTCTTGTTGGCCTGCAACTGGGCAAGCCGAATTCGTCCAAGGTTATACACCTGCTCGCAAGCCGACTTGTCCCGAAAACGACGGACGATCTGGCACGCGCCGATGACTACTCCGGCATCGCTTCCGGGGTGAATGACCGGATGGATCGACGAGACGATCTCGGGCCCAAACCCTTGCAAGGCATTTCGGCAAGCCTCGCTGAGGCTCAATGTTAGTGCTCCCGGAGGCGCAGAGTCTGCCGCCCCACCATGCAAACTGCGGCCCAATCCCGCAATCAGAAGTGGGATTGCCTCACGGGCCTTTAGACGGCCCAACGCCAGAGCAGCCCACCTTGCGGTCTCCTCATGAGCGAGTCCCGCCATGATTACCGGAACATCGTCTTGAGTTCCGACGAGGTAAAGCCCGCGCATCGCGGCACGTCGCTCCTCAACCGATCCGTGAAGTGCTCGGTCGAGGCACCATCGGCGCAACTCCGTGTCCTTACATTCGGCACGCAAGCCGACCACGAACTCAAGATTGGCGTTCGGGAGAGATCCGAGGTTTCGCACCTTGGGCAGGAATCGCTCTCTAGCCACGATAATCGTCTGGATCTCTTCCGTGTGCCCCTCAACAAAGCCAGACTCAAGCGCCTTGATCACCCTGTCGACC
>JANJUB010000171.1 GCA_024710805.1 Fimbriimonadaceae bacterium
ATCCTGGTCACGGTCATTGATCCGGACGGGCGGATGCTGGCGGAGATTCGCGGCAGCCTCGAGATCAACGGGCCAAAGCAGACCCTCCATCAGCTTCACTGCATTCGCGATCTGACCTTCGCCGCGCCGGGCAACTATCAAGTCAACATCCACTACAACGGCCAGCAGGTCGCCGAGTACGGCATCGAACTCGTGCAGTTGGCCCAACCCGAAACGGCATGAGCGCTTTCGAACGGGTCCGCGATGCTGGAGTCGGGGCCGCCGCGCCGATCGATCTCCTCGCAGTGGGGCTGGCGCGCCGAGAAGAGGACGTCAGCGATGTCGCCGCGCGAGAGGTGTTCCAGTTGCTGGGAGGCATCAACCATCTTGCCGAACTCACCACGGAGACGTTGCGGGATCGAGCCGGGCTGACCGTTTTTGAAGCAACCCGAGCCCAGGCGCTGATCGAGCTTGGCCGTCGTACCGGCGGGGCGGGGAAGGGTCATCGCGACATCATCGAGTCGCCCGAGGACATCGCCGCCATGTTCGACCACCTGCGCGCGGAGAAGCGCGAGCATTTCGTGGCCGTGTATCTCGACTCCAAGGCATTCGTCTTACGGGCGGTAACGATCCACATCGGAACGGTCAACGCCTCGCTCGTCGGGCCGCGCGAGGTGTTCCGGGAGGCGATACGAGAGGGCGCGGTCAGCCTGATAGTCGCCCACAATCATCCAAGCGGCGATCCAACTCCAAGCCCGGAAGACATCAACGTGACCAAGCGGCTTAAAGAAGTTGGGGACATGCTCGACATCCGATTGCTTGACCACGTGATCTTGGGCGAGCGCCGATTTGTATCGTTACGGGAAATGGGGGTCATTCAATGAGTTGGGAAGAGATTGCCGAACAGCTGCGTGGCGACGCGCAACGCATGCACGAGGCTCGCGAGCAGGGGTTGGCGAAGTGTCGGACCCTGACGCAAGCGTCAGCGAGGAGCATCCGACACATTCATCGGCATCAGTTTGCCGAGGCCGAGAAGTTGCTGGCGGAAACGCGACGCGTTTCGCAGGAGGCTCGCGACGTTTTGCGTCCGCATGGATCGCTCTTCTACGCGGGCTACCTTCACGATGCCGAGAAGGAGATGGTTGAGGCCCATGCGGTGTTCGCGATTGTCCACCGAAACGAGATTCCCGGGCCTGATGATCTCGGCGTCGGCATCATGACTTACCTGAACGGCATGGGAGAGGCGGCGTCGGAGTGCCGGCGATTCGCGCTCGACGAGATGAGAGCGGGACGCCTTGATGAAGCGGCGTGGATTCTCGGGCAGATGGAGACGATTTACGAGGAGCTGATCACCTTTGATTACAGCGACTCGATGACCCATGGCTTGCGTCGGACCTGCGACGCTCTGCGCGCGGTGATCGAGCGAACCCGCAGCGATTTGACGACGACGAAGAGTCAGCAGGAACTCGTGGCGGAGCTTCGGGCGACGCGCGAACGCCTGTGACAATTTGAAAAGCCCCGACTGAGGGGGGTCGGGGCTTTAGAGGGGGAGGAGGCTCGATGTTCTTTGGAGGATTCTGAGCTTGTGTCTAATGCAACACGACCGCACCGAGCACAGTTCCCACGGAGCACCAAACCCGCAAAAATCAGGTGGTCGTAAGTTCAACAGGGTCGAAATGTGAGCTTAAGGCTGGGAATCTGGGGGCACGAAGAGCGTCGCCTGTGGCTTCTGCATCTTCTTGAACTTGCGCCGCCGCAAGATAGGCACAAAGAAGATGCCGATCCCACTACCGGCGAGAAAGAGAAGCGCGAGGGCAACCACCGGTAAGCCGTACATATTCGCGTAATCGTGGAACCAGCTGAAGTCGTGAAGCTGTTCGATGAACTGATCGTTCCGCTGGGCCACGTTGAGCACCCTTCCCGTCGCTCCATCGACCTGGACTTCTTTGTAGCCCGTCTTGCTGACGACCTTGAAGACGTTGCTCTTGGGGCGGTAGTCGATGCGATCGATGTCTTTGACGTCCTTCAACATCGGAAGGCCCAAGGCAAAGGCGGCTTCGGCTGCCTCGTTTACGGATACGACAGAAGCGAGGGTCTCGACCGGAGTGCCCTTGCGTTCTAGCGGGCGTATCCAGTCGGTAGTTTTCTTGGTGGCGAGAAGGAACCCAGTTCCAGCGATCAGGAGCAGGGCCAGTGCAGCGATGACGCCAAACCAGCGGTGCAGCGAGCGAAACCGATGATACATCGGCAGAGTTTACGCAAGAGGCAGGTTCAATAGTGCCTTACTGGACCGCGAACGCCTTGAAATACACTTTGAGGACCGGACCCGTTTGGGAATCCCAATCGTTCTGAGGTTCCTCCTTCTTAGGAGCGCCAGACTCCTCACCCTTACCCTTGGACGGCTCCTTCTTGGCCTCTTTGTGGCCCGGTGAGCCGCTCTCAAGATTCGCTAGAACGGAGTTGATCCTCTCTGCGAGTTCCTTCTACAGCTTCTGGATGCCAGACACGGTTTGAACCTGAGCGGGCGACTTCGATCGGATGACGAGGTTCATCGTATCTTCGACCGCGGGTAGGACTTCCTTGAACTTGGCCTCGTCGTAGCCATCCTTCAAATGAAGCGCGACGGTCGTGCGCAAGTAGGTCTGCAT
>JANJUB010000178.1 GCA_024710805.1 Fimbriimonadaceae bacterium
CCGCCCCCCCCCCCCCCCCGCCCCCCCCCCCCCCCCCCCCCGCCCCCCACCAAGCCGCCCGCCGCGAACGCGACTCCCGCGTTCACGGTGTGCGCTCCGCTCGAAGAAGAAGTGGCGCAACTCGACGCCGCCGACCAGCCGGAGTTCCTTTCGAGCCTCGGCCTCACCGAACCGGCGAGTGCCAAGGTGATCCGTGCCGTCTATGAGGCGTTGGGCTTGATCACGTTCTTCACCGCGGGTGAGAACGAGACCCGTGCTTGGCCGCTCCGTCGTGGCTCCAACGCGGTCAAGGCCGCCGGCACCATCCACACCGACATCGCCAAGGGATTCATCCGCGCCGAGGTCGTGCACTACGACGTGTATCGCGAGTACGGCTCGCTGGATGCCGCGTACTCGGCGGGCAAGATGTCTCTGGAAGGGAAGGAGTACATCATCCAAGACGGCGACCTGATCCACATCCGCAACAAGAGCTGAACTCCAGTCTCCCCCTCTCCGCGAGTGAATGTCTCGCGGGGAGGGGGTCGGGGGGTGGGGTGCTCACATACCTTTCGGCGGTCGTATGGCTTTGCGCTAAGATTGTGGCTGGAGCACATCCATGTTGAAACGGCATCTCCTTCGCACGAAGAAGAGGCTCACGATCGTCCTCGTTGGGGTCATTCTGTTGATCGTCGCTATGTTTCCGCAAGTCTTGCTGAAGATCCCTGAGTTCCAGTGGCATCTCTTCTGGCCCATGGTTCTTCTCGGGCTGGTTCTTGAGCCTCACGACCGTCTTCGTCGCTACGTCGTTGTCGCTCTCGGTCAGGCCTCAGAAGAGGCTACGATTCTGTCGCTCACGGGCCCCGGTAGCGTGAGATTGGGTGCTATCAGCCGCTGGCTCGCGGGCCTATACGGACTGCGTGTCTCTGAGGGCGGAAGGGTCTTGCAACTCCGCCGAGTCCCTGTAGGCTAACGTTGTATAGGTACGACAGACGGGTGCACCATGATCATTCTGCCCACGCTGTTATCAACCACGATCGTCGCAACCTTGTGGATCAGATACGGCTTTCAGATTGCTTGGCCGTCCGCGTGCATTTTGACTCTCTTCTTGGCAATCCACGTCCTTGATCGGAAAAGCCAGGAAGGTCGCTCCAGAACCTGGGTCCGGTTTCTATTCCTTATGGTCGCCGCGGCGATGCTGTTCTCCATCTTCAGGGACCTGTTGCAAGACGTGCCTACAGGGTCGCTAAGTGGGCCGACGACTATCACCATGATCATGTTTCTCGCTCGGCAGCTTGGCTCGGACCAGAGCGAGAAGTCTAAAGCAGGACCGCCGTCCACGGCCAGCGAAGCCGCCGAGTAAGCTATGCGCCCGTGATCCTCGTCATCGACAACTACGATTCGTTCACTTACAACCTCGTCCAGTATCTGGGGCAAGCGGGTGCGGACGTGGTCGTGCGGCGCAACGACGAGATCTCACTCGAAGAGATCGAGAGGCTCGATCCCGAGGGGATCATGCTCTCCCCCGGCCCGTGTACGCCAAAGGAATCCGGGGTGTGCCTCGATGTCCTCGCCGCGGCCCTCCAAGGTCAACTCAAGCAACCCATCTTTGGGGTCTGCCTTGGGCATCAAGCCATCGGCGAAGTCGCGGGTGGGATCGTGAAGCAAGCTCGTCGCATTATGCACGGCAAGACGTCGATGGTGAAGCACGATGGCCAAGGGCTCTTCGCGGGCATGCCGAATCCGTTCCGGGCGGTGCGCTACCACTCGCTGGTCGTCACGCATGATTCGGTTCCGAAGGGGTTCATCGTGACCGCCACCGCCGAAGATGACGGAGAGATCATGGGCATGCGCCACGAGTCGCTCCCCATCGAGGGCGTCCAGTTTCACCCTGAGTCGGTGTTGACCGAGGAGGGCTTCCGCATCGTCGAGAACTTCGTGAAGCGCGTGGGCCAGAGGGTGGCGTGAAGCTGTCGAACTGGACCGTGGATTACGGCTCGGGACCGCAAGCGGTGACGATTCCCCACGCTTGGCGGCAGGAGGTCCCGGTTACCTGGGAGGGCCCGGCCATCTACCGCACAGCGCTCGATCGTCCCTCAGCTGGTCCGTACTTCCTCCGCTTCGAGGGCGTCAGCTACGCCACCTCGGTCTGGGTGAACGGAGCCGAGATTGGAACCCACGAAGGGTTGTGGGATGCGTTCGAGTTCGAGTTGCCCGACGCTGATCGCTGGGAAATCGAAGTTCGAGTCATCAAGAACGGCGGCCCGACGTACCCAGTCCGCGACGTTGCGAGCGGCTTCATTCCCTTCGTGTATCACACGTTCGGCGGAATCTACAAGCCGGTGTCCGTTGTGCCCGAGATCGTCCCGTCCGATAGCCGATCGGAAGCACGGCGGGTCGCTTGGGCCGAGGGGAGCCAGGCATGGGTCGCTGATCGGTCCCGGCCGACTCCGTCGGTCCAGGACGCGGCGAACGAGTGGCTGCGGCGACGCCGCGGAGAGGAAGTCGAAGCCAAGCCCGCGGTTCTGGAGGCCCGACCGTTTTATGCGCGCGGTGTGCTGACGTGGGGCTGGTATCCCGAGCTCGGCCACCACAACCCGGATGAGGCGACGATCCTTCGCGAGATTGCCCAAGTCCAGCGACTCGGCTTCAATCTCGTCAAGTTCTGCCTGTGGGTGCCACCCCATCGTTACCTGGAACTGCTGCACGACGCCGGGCTCTACGCGTGGATCGAACTTCCGCTGTGGGATCCGACCTCCGACCCTGACGCTCAGCGACGCATGGCCGACGAACTGGAGCGGATCGTCATCCAATATCGCCATCATCCCAACGTCGTGTACTGGACCGTCGGGTGCGAGCTTCACGAGACGACCACCGCCCGCTACCGCCAAGAGCTGACCGACCGGGTTCGCGAACTCCTTCACACTCCGGATGGGCCAGCGGCGCTCGTCAAAGACAACTCGGGCAGCGCCGAGATGTACGGTGGCGACCTCCGCGAATATGGCGATTTCTACGACTTCCACCCTTATTGCGAGACGCCGCTCTACCCGGAGGTGCTGGACTCGCTGCTTCCCGGCCCTCGACCCGCGATGCCGGTCGTCCTGGGCGAGTTCAACGACATCGATGTGCACCGCGACTTGGCGCGTATCAGCCAAGAACAGCCCTACTGGATCAGCCAAGATTCGGCGCTCAACGATCAAGGCGTACGCTGGCAGCACGATCTGCCGGGTGTGCTCCCGACCAACCGGTTCGCGGTTGCGCCCGAAGAGCATCGCAGCGCGGCGCTCATGGCCAGTTCCAAAACCAAGGCGATCTTCATCCGCAAGTTCGTTCAGGAGCAGGTACGCGCCCGCCAGGACATCGCCGGCTACGTGGTGACGGGGTGGCGCGATACTCCGATCAGTTCCGCGGGAATGGTCGACGACTGGGATCAGCTGCGCTATGCGCCCGAAGACCTGGCCGCCTGGAATGGCCCGACGTGCCTGTTCCCGATCCTCGTGCGCCGTCCCCCGTGGGTTCGAGGCGGAAATCGACCGGGATGGCGCGATCCCTTCAACCATTTCGCGGGCCGGGTGTTCTGGCGCATCGGTGCTCATGCCGAAGAGCAGGTGAAGGGAAGCCTCGAGTGGGATTTCCTCCACTACACCTGGGATGGCGACCGACGACCGATGGGCCGGGTAGCGTTCGGCAGCGATGAGCCGCTCGACCTCGCCAGTCTCACCAGCCGAGAGATTGGCCAACTCAGCGTCGACGTCGATCGTCCCGGCGGCTATCTGCTTCGGGCGCGCTTCGGCGGTGCAGAGAACACGTGGCCGTTGTGGATCGTCGCCCCGTTCCAGCCTGAGGAGTTCGCCGACTTTGCGCTCGATGACCCCCGCGGCGTGTTCGACGACCTGAAAGTCTCGGGCGTGGACGGCTTGATCACCACCCGGCTGGGCGCATCCGCCGAGCGGGGCATGGTCTTCTTGCTCGACGAAGGCACGTTGCCGATGCCTTTCTGGCGAGAAGCCGCCTACGAGTTTCGCAACGATCGCTTCTGGGAGCCCACGGGACTCCGAGACGCGTGGGCGAGGTGGCTGCCGATGACGCCGGATGCCGCGCTCGATCTGGGCAAACTCGCCGTTGCCTATCCGGGCTGGGAGTTTGAGACGCTCATGAATCGGATCGACGTGCGGACGTACGCAGAGCATCCGATTTTGGTCCGGGCTCAGAAGGGGACGTCGGAGATG
>JANJUB010000196.1 GCA_024710805.1 Fimbriimonadaceae bacterium
ACTCGAGGATCTTCCCGTACTTGACGCCGCTGGGGCACGCGGTCTCGCAGGCCCGGCAGCCGACGCACGTGTCGAGATGAGCTTGAATCTCCGCCCGATCCAGCAACCCTTCCTCCACCCGGCGGACCAGGCTGATGCGGCCCCGGGGGGATTCGGCCTCGTCGCCGGTCTCCTGAAAGGTTGGGCAACTCTCAAGACAGAAGCCACAGCGGATACACGACCGTGTGAGATCGAGCAGCGTGTCGGCCATAAAGCCAGTTTAGCTTGGTCGGATCGGCCGGATTCCGCACTGTCACAATTACTTGTTTCTCGTGCATCATTCGGTCAAGCACGAGAAATGCGGTTACAATCAACGATGTCCTCTCATCGAGGGCACAACGTTTGGAGGATTAACTTTGAAGAAACTTCTTATGCTTTCTAGCCTCGCCATCGTGGCGGTCGGCGCCAATGCCCAGAGCTTCACCGAGAGCTTCGACACCGGTCCTAGCGGCTTCAGCGACGGCACTGTCACTACCTTTGGCAACACCCCGGGTGGGGACGCCATGGCGTTCGCTTCGGGAACTTGGCATGCGGTTAACGCAAGTGCTCCGGTCGGCCTCACCGGCTGGTTCAACAACAACAGCGTGTTCGCTCCGCACAGCGGTTCTGGCCAGCTCAACGCCAACTTCAACAACACGACGGGTGCGAACACCATCAACAACTACATGATGTCGATGGTCCGAACGTTCAGCGCGGGCGATACGATCAGCTTCTGGACCCGAACGGTGGACTCCCCGTTCTTCCCGGATCGTCTCCGCCTCGTGCTGAGCACGAACGGCGCGAGCACCAACGTTGCTGACTTCTCGACGGTTCTCCTGTCGGTGAACGAGGGTCTCACGACCACCGGATATCCGAATGCCTGGACGCAGTTCAGCGTTACGCTGACTTCGGGTGGAACGGGTCGCTTTGCGTTCAACTACAACGTGCCGAACGGCGGCCCTTCGGGCGCCAACAGCGACTTCATCGGTATCGATGATGTTGCCTACACCGCGGTTCCCGAGCCGGCCACCATGGCTGCTCTCGGCCTCGGCGTGGCTGCGATGATTCGCCGCCGCAACCGCAAGTAAGTTCAGTTCTAACTGAGCTTGTTGGCGAAGCCCCCGATCTTCGGATCGGGGGCTTTTTCTGCTTGTTGGACCTTCGTTTGTAGGGCATAGCACCAGCAACAAGAAGTTCTCGTAGGAGCGGATGTATTCGTGCCCGCTCCTACCTGAGATGTTCCGGCACATTGCATCCGGAACCCACAACTAAGGCAGATGCCCGCCCCACTCTGCCGAGCTTCCGTCTAAAGTCTCAAGTAGCCGGGGTTGAGCACCCCGCGCGGGTCGAACTGCTCTTTGGCCCGGAGCCAAAGCAGTTGAATCGCCGGTGAATCGGGTTCCAAAGCTCCGGGCCTCATGACCCAATCGCCCTCAAATCTCGGCAGCGGCTCGCGAGTGCGCGCCCACAGAGTCGCGGTTGGCGTGTGGAACGCATGGGCAGCCCCGCACGCCGCTGCTTGCAGAAGAGGGCCATCCGTGAGCGACACCCGCTGGATGTGCCACGGATCTTGCGAGGGCACAACCCATCCCTCGCCCACAAAGGACGCTTCGGTAGTCGCCGGTTGGCTCGTACCGGCGTGGCCCGCGGGGCCCACCAGCAGCGTCGCCTCTAACACCACCGCGAGCGTCCCCCGGCTTCCCACGATGAGCTTCTGCATGTCGTATCCTGCCACGTTCTTCACCGCGCGCGAGCCGATCTTGATGATCCGTCCGTCGCCCATGAGCAGCTTCGCCCCGAGGAGCCAGTCCCGCCAGCCACCCCGCTCGAACTCGTCGGTGTGGGGCGGGTTGATGGAGAGCAGTTCCGCCACCGTCCAACCCCCGAGCGGCATCGGAGAGTCTCCCACCGGTAATCGGCGCAGATCGGTTGCAAGCACCTCTTGAAGCGCATCCAGCTTGATTCCTGCCTGCACGGTGATGACCAAGTCCTCCGGCGAGAACTCGACAACATCCGCGTATCCCGCATGACTAAGTTCGGGCAGATCGTCATCCATCCGCCACTCCGGCGGGATCGAGTGGCGCACCGCCCGGGTGCCCAAAATCGCCTCGGTCCACTCGGCAACTGTGGTCGGAGTCACGAACCGACGTTACCTGCTTCATACTGGGACGCATGGGGAAGCTGCTGCTGGTTGGCGGGGGCTCGGCGGCGTGGGCAGACTGGCTGAAAGACAACCGCGCCGGCCGCGACTTAGTGGTGCTCGACCCCGCTGACGCCCACTATGGAGCGGCCGGACGGCTATGGGTGCTGCGCGGCGTGCGCCCGATCTACTCCGCGTTCTACGGAAGCCTCGATCCTCAGCGGTCACCGCACCTGCTGGTGGCGGCCCTCCACGAGTTCCTCGATGTGGTGGACGACAATGCCATCGTGCAGATGTATCCCATGCGCGCCTCGCCCTTGATGCGGCAGTTGACCCAAACCGTGACCGGCATGGTGCGTCCGGCGCGCATCTTGATGCCGAACGACGAACCCGACGACGCCATCTGCTGGCCGGTCGGTCCGGAGTCGGTCAAACTGATCAAGCCGCTGCCCAACCTGGTGCTGCAGGCCCAACGCAAGGCGCAGTGGCTGAAGCTGATCGAGCGGTCGAGCCGCCACGAGATCCCCCTCGACCGGCTTACGATACAGGGAGCGCGGCTGGGATCGGGCCGTCTGTTGGATTCAATCATGCGCCAACGGGCCGGGCTGGAGGATGCCCTGCGCGTCGAAGTCTGTGGTTCGTCGCTGTTGGTGGTCACCAAGGGCGATCTGGCCGAGGAGCAGGTGACACGAGCGCTCGACATCACCCACACTCAGCGCGCGCACGTGGTCCACCCGGAGGATTACGAGAACTTGCTCTGCGCGTTTGTACGGCTGAGCGGCGACGAGTTTGGTTATGGGCGGGTCGAAACCCTGGATTTTGAAGCTGGCTTGGCGGTTGTGATGGCCGATGCTGTACCCCCGGTGCCGATCCCGATTCTGCGGCTGGGCAGTTTGCGCGTGGATGCCGATGGGCGCGAGCTGGGCGAAGTCCGCCCCTGGCAGGTATAAACTGCGCCGATGCGCCTGTACCTCGTGCGTCACGGACAGACCCTTTGGAATGTGGAAGGGCGGGCGCAGGGGCATGCGGACATCGAGCTCGATTCGGTGGGCGTCGAGCAGGCCCGCCGCTTGAAGTCGAATCTGCCGGAGGGCGTTCATGCCTTCAGCAGCGATATGCGGCGAGCTCTCGCGACCGCCCAAGCCGTGACGATGCGGGTGACCACCGATATCCGGCTGCGCGAGCGCAATCTCGGCATGTTCGAGGGCCGTCCGTTTACCGAGTTCCACGAGCACTTCCGCGCGTCCGGCAAGTCATTCAGCGAGTTCTCCCCGCCGGGCGGCGAGTCGTTCCTCGATGTGTGGCATCGGCTGCACTCTTTTACCGAGGAGGTTGGCGAGATGGACGATGACCAGATCATCGTCACTCACGGCGGCACCGGCGCGCTGCTGCTGGCGCAGCTGATGCAAGGCCGCCCCGAGACGGCGCGGGCCTTTCGATTCGGCAACACCGCCGTAACCGAACTCGAGCGACGCCCCGACGGCAGCTTTGTGATGCTCCGTTACAACGACACCTCGCACTTGGACGAACCGGCGCGCGAAGGGGACACCGATGGTTCCCGATAAGCTCCGCCGCGCGGGGCCGATTTTCGCGAGCGCGGTGCTGTACTCGCTTGCGTTCCCGCCGCTGAACCTGGGCCTGCTGGTGCTGGTGGCTCTCGCCCCGTGGTTGGTGAGCCTGATCCCGACCGATACCCATCAGCCACGGGCGTTTCGTAGCGGGTTCTTGTTTGGCTTTCTGATCACCCTGTACCAGTTGCTCTGGGTGGTGCCGCTGGTCAAGCAATGGACTGGCTCGGCCAGTCTGGGGTTTGCGCCGTATCTGATTTGCGCCCTGCTTGGTGGAGTGTTCTTTGGGGGACTGGGCTGGCTTCTCGTCGAGGCAATTCGGCGAAAGATGTGGTGGGCCGTGCCCCTGCTGTTCGCGGGGCATGAAGTCGCACGATCGTATGTGCCCGTGTTCGCCTTCCCGTTCTTCCTGATCTCGACGCCGCTGTGGCCGTTCCCCTACTTGATTCAAACCGCCTACCTGGGCACGCAGTATCTAACCTCCGCGTGGGTGGTGCTGATCAACGTGCTCGTCGTGTTTTTCCTGATCAAGGCTCCCTTCTTTCCCCTGCGCAAGTACGCGATCGTTGCGATATTGGGGTGCGTGGCCTCGATGCTCCGGTACGTGCAGCCGATCCCGGGCGAGCAACGGACGTTTGCCGCGATTCAGCCGGGCGTCAATATGGCGTTCGGCGACGAGCAAACCCGCCGCGATCAACTCTTCGATAATGTCGCCCAACTGTACGTGGGGCTGGAACGCTTCCGGATCGACTTTGTGCTGTTCCCCGAGGGGATGGCCGCCGGGAGCAACGGCAGCGAGCCGATCCTCCCCTTCGAGATTCAACCGAAGTATCCGACGATCGTCGGCGGCCAGCGTGTGGAGGGGGCTCGCCGGTATCAATCGGCGTTCGGATTCGATGGAACGTGGCAACATGCCGACAAGGCGCGCCTCGTGGCCTTTGGCGAATACGTTCCTGGCCGGGACTGGATTCCGTTCCTCGACAAGTTCAAGCTGCCGGGCGGCGACATGAGCGCGGCGGAGGTGACCCGAGCGCTCACCGTGGGTGGCATCAAAGTCGGACCGATGATCTGCTTTGAAGGGCTGTTCTGGGATATCGCCCAGCGTCAAGTGGACAACGGAGCGCAGCTGCTCGCCGTGATGGCGGTGGATGACTGGTATATGGGCACGGGAACTCCCGATCAACTGCGTGCGGCGAGCATTTGGCGGGCGGTGGAGACCGACTTACCGGTGCTGCGCTCGGCGGCGACCGGCTACACCATGGCGATCGACCAGCGCGGGCGCGTGATCAGCGAAGTCCCGATCGGCGGTCCGCAGGCGCTGGTGGCGAATCTGAGGATCCCCGAGACACCCACCTCGATGCCCTCGCGCCGTCTGGTGCCCTGGTTCTTTGCGATCTTCTTGTTTGGCTACGCGGGTTGGTGCGCGTTCAGCCGTTTCAGGCCGGCTTCCGCCAGACCATAACCAGCCCCCACGGCGCGCGGTTGTAGTCTTCAGCGCCGGGAACCGTCGGATCGGCGGCCGGTTCGTCGAAGGACTCCAGCGTCAACCCCGCCGCGAGGAACGCTTGCATGTAGGCGGCAAGCGGCCGATGCCAGTTGCGCACGCGGATGTCCGCCCATTCCACCCATTCGGCGCGCTCCTCCAGATAGCGGTCGACCGCCATGAAGAGGAAGTTGCCCTGATCGTCGCGCCGCCGAGGGTGCGGGATCGTGGTCGCAAAGCTGGTGAGGTTGGCGACGACGAATTTGCCTCCGGGCTTGAGCACGCGCGCCGTTTCGAGGATCGCCGTGCGGAAGTCGGGGATGTCGATGAGCGATAGGTAGGAGACGACACCGTCGAATGCCGCATCGCGAAAGGGAAGTTGGGAGCCTTCGCCGAGGACGTAGCGGGCATTGCCGAGGGTCGTCGCGTGCTGTAGGAGTTCGCCGACCGGGTCCAGTCCGGTAACGACAGCCCCTTGCTCGGCCAGCCAGCGGCAGAACCGGCCCTCGCCGCAGCCGATATCGAGCCACTGCTCACCAGGCAAGGGCGAGCAGGCGGCTTGGGTCGGCTGATCGAGGACGTGGCGGCGGGTCCAGTCACCCTGTTCGGCCATGCTGCGGATCCATGCCCCTGCCGAAGTAGCCCATCCGTCCCAATCGTTCGCCATG
>JANJUB010000004.1 GCA_024710805.1 Fimbriimonadaceae bacterium
GTGAACGGCGATGCGGTCCTCGCGGCGGGCGATTCGGGTGGCGGATTCTTCTACAACGGCCGTCTCGTCGGGGTTAACTCGTTCATCTTCACGCTCAATCAGTCGTTGCCGAACTATGGATTCGCTTCGTTGAACGGGGGAACCGCCTACTTCGGCAGCGGGGCGATCGATCTGACCGACCCTGGCCTGCAGAGTTGGGTGCTGGCCAATGCCGTTCCCGAGCCGGCGACGATGGCCGCACTCGGACTCGGATTAGCCGCCTTGCTGCGCCGACGCCGCTAAGGCCACCACCTTGTCGACAACTTGATCGACCGACAAGCCGTCGGATTCGATGACCGTGACTCCCTCACCAACCCTGAGGGGGCTGTCGTCGCGGGTGGAATCGCGGAGGTCGCGCTCCTCGATCTCAGCCCTGAGCTCCTCGAAGTCTTTCACGATGCCGCGAGAGGCGAAGTCGTACATTCTGCGGCGGGTCCGCTCGTCGAGCGAAGCCGTAAGGTAGATGCGCACCGGAGCCTCCGGCGCGATGACCGTAGTCGTATCACGTCCCTCAAGCATCACGTTCCCTTGAGCGACAATCGCCTGCTGCTGACGTACCATCAGCTTTCGCACCGGCGAGTGCACGCTGACCGCGCTGGCGAAGTCGCCGATCTCCGGCGTGCGAATCGCGTCGGTCACGTCTTCGCCGTTCAGGAACACCCGCTGAGGCTCACCTTCGCCAAACCCGATCGCAATGCCTTCGCACAGACGCGCAGCTTCGTCGCCCTGTTCGGCGGTGACCCCGTGGCGCTGACAATGCAGGGCAAGGCAACGATACATCGCCCCCGTATCGAGGAACCGCAAGCCGAGCCGCTTGGCTACGGCCTTAGCGACGGTGCTCTTGCCGGCTCCGGCCGGACCATCGATGGCGATCACTAGACTAGGCAATGCATATCCTCCACAAATCTCGCTCGAAATCAGGATAGCTGGTCGCCACGGACTCCGCTCCCTCGATGACGGTCTCTCCTTCGGCGACGAGCCCTGCGACCGCAAATGCCATCGCCAGCCGGTGGTCGCCAGCGGCGTCGATCGTCACTCCCCGTAGCGGAGTTGGGCCGGAGATCGTCATGCCATCGGGATGCGTCTCGATCTCGGCCCCCATCGCCCGCAGTCCCGCCGCCATCTGCTCGATCCGGTCGCTCTCTTTCACCCTCAGCTCCGCGGCATCGCGGATGGAGCTCACGCCTTCCGCCTGCGTCGCAAGAACCGCAAGCACCGGGATCTCGTCGATCAGCGTTGGCACCATGTCGCCGGCGATGGTGAATGGCCGGATCAGTTCTTGTCCCTGGATCAAAAGGTCCGCCACGGGCTCGCCGAGGATCTCTCTTGGCCGATCCTGGGCAACGAGCACGCCTGCTTCGCGGAGCGCGGTGAGAATGCCCGTGCGGGTGGGATTGACGCTCACGTCGAGCAACTCCAGACGAGACCCCGGGGCCAGTGCCGCGGCGACCATGAGGAACGCCGCGCTTGAAATGTCGGCCGGGACTTCGAACTCAAAGGGGCGCAACGGGGCACCAGCCTGCACGGTTGTGGCCAGCCCGTCGCAAGCCAGACTTGCCCCCATCGCCGTGAGCATCCGCTCGGTGTGATCCCGGGATTGGGCTGGCTCGGTGACCCGGGTCACCCCCTCGGCAAACAACCCGGCCAGCAAGATCGCGCTCTTGATCTGTGCGCTTGCGACCGGCGTGGCGTAGTCGATACCGTGGAGCTGTCCTCCGCGAATGTGGAGCGGCGCCGTATCGCCGTCGATGTGCGCTCCCATCAGCCGAAGGGGCTCGGCGACTCGCTTCATGGGCCGTCGGCTGAGCGAGGCATCGCCGATAAGGGTGACGTCGAGAGGACGTGCGGCAAGCAATCCCGCCATCAAGCGCATCGTCGTGCCGCTGTTCCCGCAGTCGAGCGGGCCGTCAGGCTGAAGCCAATCACTGCACGGGTGAACGATAACTTCATCCGCTGAAACTTGTTCAAATCGTGCACCGAGGGTGCCGAGGATCGAGCGGGTTGCACGGGCATCTTCGCTCTCAAGGGGGCGTCGAACCCGCGAGGGGCCCGCGGCGAGTGCCCCTAACATGTAGGCGCGGTGAGTGAGCGATTTGTCGGACGGCGGACGGACTTGGCCCTCCACTCCCGCAAATCTGCGCACACGCATAACCATCGGGCGATTGTGGCATTCAGCGAAGAACCCTTGCCAAATCGCGCGCATCCTGCTACGATGTATTTCGTGACTGATGTCGCCCTTGCCGTACGGTTCTTTCTGCAGCTCGCGGTCATCCTCTTGGTGTGCCGGGCGGTCGGTTGGGTTGGTCGGAAGTACCTAGGACAGACTCAGGTCGTCATGGAGATGATCGCCGGAGTGATGCTCGGTCCTTCACTGTTTGGGTTGCTTATGCCCGAAGCGCAGACTTGGCTGTTCCCCCAAACCATCCAAGTTAACGGAACCGAAGTCAAGCATCCATCGATGTCGATCCTGTATGTGGCGTCGCAACTGGGCCTCGTCCTATACATGTTCTTGGTCGGCTTGGAGTTCGACGTCTCGCTGCTCAAAGAGAAAGCCCGCGGCGCGGTTGCGGTCTCGCTGTCGGGAATCCTCCTCCCATTCACCCTCGGCGTACTGCTTTCACTGTTGATGCATCAAGATGGGACCTACTTCGCACCGGAAGTCAGCCTGTGGGAGGGGGCGGTTTTCCTTGGCGCTGCGATGTGCATCACGGCCTTCCCCATGCTCGCCCGGATTATCTCTGAGCGGGGCCTCGCGGGTACGACAATGGGCACCTTGGCACTTGCCGCAGGTGCGACGGACGACGCGATGGCGTGGGCCATGCTGGCGGTTGTCCTCGCATCCTTCCGAAACGAAGCGGTGATCGCGGTGTGGGCGATCGGTGGTGGCCTCGCTTTCGCGTTGCTCATGGCAACGATCGGCAAGCGGATCTTTGTCCGCCTCGAGCAATGGACTCAGCGTGAGGGCGACGTCACTCAAACCATCGCGATCACCACCTTCGCGATTATCTCCCTGGCGGCCTGGTTTACGGATGCCATCGGCATCTATGCCGTCTTCGGTGCGTTCGTGACGGGTGCCTGCATGCCGCGCGGCAAGTTCTCCGAGCGAATGCGCTACCGCACCGAGTTCGCGACCAGCACGCTGTTGCTGCCCCTGTTCTTCACCTACTCCGGCCTCAATACGCGAATCCAACTCATCGGGACTGGGGAAGTGTTGCTCATGATGGGGCTCGTGATCGCCGTCGCGGTCATCGGCAAGTGGGTGGGCTGCATGCTCGCGGCTCGGGTCTCGGGAGAGACTTGGCATGATGCCAACCGGATCGGCGTGCTGATGAACGCCCGCGGACTGATGGAGTTGATCATCCTCAACATTGGCCTCCAGTTCGGGGTCATCACCCCAACGCTCTACACGGTCATGGTCATGATGGCGATCGTAACGACCGTGATGGCCTCCCCGCTGTTCGCCTGGTTCAGTCGGGATCGTTCCGCAGTGCCCGCTTGACCTGCACCCACTGCCCGACGTGGTAGGCGTTGTGCACAGCGATCTGAAATAGAACCCGCTCGGCGATCTCGTCGGACTTCATGCGATGCTGCCCGGATTCGGCGATCGCTACCGCCCGATCGAGATTGTCGAGGAACCGTTCGCGAGTTTCCTCCCAAGCTTCGGGTTCCGGTTGAAACCAGTCTTCGGTGATCGGTCGAGCACGGTTGCCTTCGAGGCGAGCGAGCCAGATCTGCTGCCAGAAATCGGTATGCCAGACAAGCTCAGCAAGCGAACGGCCCAAGGTGGGCACGCGGCGACAGGCGTCCATCGGATTCACGCGGTTCAGAATCTGGCGGGGCGGAGGGAAATCGCGACCGTCGCGCACCTGGATCAACGCCTCGTGGGCATGCATCATGACGTGTCTGTCCACGATACTACCGCCAGACGAAGTTGCCCAACGTGCAGCCGAGGACGCCGAACGTCAGCTTGGGTCGGGGAAGAACAGGATGCTGTTATCCGTCGGATTCACGACGAACTTCCCTTTGAAGAGCCGGTTGAGCGCGTTGCCCGCTTGCGGAGCGCCGATGGAGTTGAACAAGGTCGAGAGCTCGGGGGAGGTGATGCCCCAGTTCTCAAGCATCGCTACAATGAACCACGGGTCCGCATGATTCACCCGAATCCGAACCACCTTGCCGGCGATGACATCCTGTGCTAACGCTGACCCCACGAAGGACGCCAGGAGTCCGAGAACGAGAAGGAAGCGTTTCATACTGTCGTGACGCTCGATTGCCGGAGGCGTTACCGTGATCCAAAAATCTGCACCCAGTAGCGACCCTTGCGGCTCGAGACATAGGCAACTCCAATCTCGCGGTAGTCCGTGCTCAACAGCGTCGCTCGGTGGCTCGGGCTCTTCATCCAGGCTGCCACAACCTGTTTCGGAGTTCGCTGGCCCTGAGCGACGTTCTCGCCGATCGCGACCCACGGATAGCCCGCTAAATCCGCGCGGGTGAAGAGGTCGCGCCCCTTGCGGTCTTCATGCCGCATGACGCCGAGGATCGAGAGGTCGGTCACCATCCGCTCAGCCATGGCCTCGAGCAACGAGTGGTTGCTCAACTCGAGCAGCCCAGCTTTCTTTCGCTCCGCATTCGTCAGCCGAACGACTTCGTCGGCCAGCGACTCGATCGGCGAAGCGATCGCAGTCTTCCCGAGGACCAAGCTGATGAGAAGCGGAGCAAATGCCATAACTACAAGTCGATGCCCCAGGCGTCATTCAGTTGGCCGTACGAAAGCGACTTCACGTGCAGGTCACCGAACAAGGTGTTGTAGCGATACTCCCTGAGGTTGTAAAGGAAGGTCTGGTAGTTGTCGTCGGGACGCGACGCCGGTCGAGACCCGTGCCAGTGGCCAGCGGCATCAAACATCACATTCACATTGGCGGGCAGCTGAAACGACGTCGAAGTGAAGTATCGGAAAGCGATCTCGGTGCGGAACAGGTAGCTCGATCCATAAGTTCGATACACGCTAGGTTGCGCGAAGAAGGGATCCGGGAAGTGGTTATCCAGGACAAACGTGCCGTTGTCGCTCGGGCACTGGAAGATCTCCTTGCTCTTCGCGTAGGGTTCAAGCGCTTCGTGAATCATCGGCATGTAGGGAATCCGCGACTGCCACTCAGGATTGTGATTCCATATCTGGACGGCGAAGCGATCGCTGGGATCGATCGCGTGGGGGAACACGTCGTCTGCGTCCACCATGTAAAGCGCGATCGCCTTTCCAATCTGGCTGAGGTTGCTGATGCACTTGGTTTGCTTCGCCGCGGCCTTGGCCCGGGCAAACACGGGAAACAGGAGAGCGGCGAGAATCGCGATGATCGCAATGACCACCAACAGCTCGATCAGCGAAAACGCCCGGCGGATGCTCTTCCCTTGTGCCACTTTACAAGCAGATTACGCGCGAAACGGGGCCAAAGGTGGCGTTGAGGGGCCCAAATCTGCCAAAATGATTGTCTGTGCGCGTGGCGTCCCTGCCCCGCACGTGAGGATTTGCCTTGGCCAAAACCCCTACGCTCAAGCCCGAAGAACTGATTGCCCGCGCCTACGCCGATCGCCTGATCTTGGAAAAGCTCACCGAGATGGAGTCGGCAATGAAGCTCAGCGAACTTGCCGACAAGCTTTCCGGAACGGGAATTGGACTTGCGGCGGTGCGCTCCTTGCTCGCATCGAATCCGGACCGATTCGCCTATCACGAGCGACGCTGGATCCCAGCAGCTCGCCTCATCGGTGAAGGTCGCCCGACCGCGGAAATCGTCCGTCTCATCGTCGATCGCTTCGGCGCTCCAATGCCAATCGACCTGCTCGTGGCCGAACTGCAGCGGATGGTGCGTGGCGACGAAGAGACGATTCGCTCGTGGGTCGAACGGATTGCCGAACGCGATCGGACGTTCATCCGCCTGAGCTCGGATGCGATTGGCATCGCAACTTGGGCTTTCCTCGCCGAAGGCGAAACGATGGAGCGCGCACTGTCGATGTTCTTCGTGGATGCGGATGAAGTCGAAAGTGTCGCCAAGAAGCTGAAAGATGTCGACTGGAGCGCCGATGATGCGGCGACCCAGGCCCTTTCCGCGGCGGCTCCGGCCTCGCTGAAGGCGATTTGTGCCGTTGCTTGGTCGAAGCTGAACAATCCTGATCCCCGATCGGAGCTCATCTACGATGGCCGAGAGTGGTTCGATAAGCTCGTCACAACGCCGGGCTTCGTGTATGGCCCCAACGGGATGATGATCCCGGAGGCCGACACCAAGAAGTGGCTCACGACGGCGGTCAAGGTGGCCGACAAGCTCGCTCCTTCGGTCGATGTCGAGGACGTCGCGCCGATCGAGGTCAAGGTTCAAGACGTCGTCAAGATGGTCCAGAAGATCGTCGCCTCCGGCGAGACCATCACCTCCACCCGCCTGCTCGAAGAGTTCTACGAGATCACGCCGAGCAACAAGACTTATCCGGACGACATGGCCAACATCATGGAGGCCCTGAAGGGACAGCCGGAAATCCAGTGGGTTGGCGGCGATCGATTCCGCGCCAAGGGCTCGCACCCTGACTTCATCGAGAGCGTGCCCGAGCCGTTCCACTACGTGCTCATGGACTTCCGCGATGAGGAAGGCGAGCCGCTCGAAGTCGAACTCACCGATGATGGTCTCAGCAGCTCGCTCCGCAAGCTGTTACTCCACCCGCTCGCGATGGACGTACTCGATGAGGACATCGCGCCGGCGCTCAAGTCGCAGCCCGAACAGGTTCGCTTGGTTTTGAAGTCGATCCACCGAGAGCTGGGTACGTTCCCGATGTGCCAAATCCCGACGGGTTGGTTCGATAATCAGCCGACCATCCAGGAACTCGTTTTCATCGACCCGAACGGCCGGGAACTCCAGGTGTGGGCCAACCACGAGGCGCGCCTGATGTACAACCTGATCGACTGGTGGTACGAGCAGAACGTCGAGAACGGCGCGGTCTTCACCCTAACCAAGACGGGCAAGCCGAACGTCTTCGAGTTCGCTTGGGACGACCAGACCGACCCGGTGGTGTTCATCAGCAATCAGCGCATGGAGGAACTCCGCGCGCTTCAGGAAGGTGCCGAGGAACTCAGCACTCTCCAGTTGCTGATCGCCGTCATGAGCCACTGGCCGAAGGGTGCCGACTTCCTCACCGTCCATGCCGAGATCAACGTCGTCCGCCGGACGTCGCGCCGGCTCGTCGCTTCGCTTTTGAGCAGCTTCCAGTGCTTCTACCAGCGCTCTGGCTCGCCCGTTTGGCACTACGATGCCAAGAAGGTGGACCTCGGCTTCGACAAGACGAAGAAGAAGTTCATCATCAAGCGGTAAGTGGGTATAATCTGAGGGCTAAGTTATGGCTAATCTGAAGTCGAGCAAGAAAGACATCCGCCGATCGGCAAAGCGCCGAGCGACGAACCTGAGCACGAAGAGCGCTCTGAAGACCTACCTTAAGAAGGTCCGCACTGCGGCTACTCCGGTTGACG
>JANJUB010000058.1 GCA_024710805.1 Fimbriimonadaceae bacterium
ACGTTGCCGCCAACCGGAGCATCTCGGAGGGCCTTCGCGCGCCGCAAATACTCGTCCTGCGTGATCGAGCCGAATTCGTTGCCGTGCTTCGAGTAATGCTCCCGAAGCTCCTCGTAACTCGAAAAGCCGTAATCGGCTTCGACTTCCTGGCTCGAATACTCCTCGTTTGCGACGAAGGTGGCATCGCCTCCGCGCGAGCAGGCCGCCGTCGGCAGCCACACCAGCAAGACCAGGAGCAGAGCAATCCACCGACGCATCATTGCGCCAGTTTAGCCGCCTCTCGTGCTGCGTTCCTCAGGAACGACGGCGCCGCCCGCGCTGTTGGTCAAAGGAAGGCCAATGACCATGCTCACTTCCCTCCTCTTCCTCGCCATGTCCCAAACCCCGGCCAAGCTCGGCACCGAGGTCGGGGGCTTCAGCACCTATATCCGCACGATCTATCAAGACGAACAGGGCAACCACTGGTTCGGCAGCGATCAAGGCGGGGTGACACGCTTTGACGGCCAGAAGCTCGTCCGGTTCACGTCGAAGGATGGCCTCGCCGGCAACCGAGTGACCGCCATCCAGCAAGACAAACGCGGCGCCCTCTACTTCACCACCGAGAACGGCATCAGCCGGTTCGACGGGCGGAGGTTCTCGACGCTGAAGCCCACCGTCATCGACGTACCGGACAAGGGTTGGCGGCTCCATCCCGATGATCTTTGGTTCACGTCCGGTGGCCGCTTCGGAGGCCCCTCGCGTTACGACGGCACGACGCTCTACAGCCTTCGCTTCCCGAAGCACATCATCGAGGAGAAGAACCGACCTCGGCACCTCAGCCCGTTCGACTTGTACACGATCTACAAGGATCGGCGGGGCCATCTCTGGTTCGGCACCGCCGATGCCGGACTGGCCCGCTACGATGGCAAGACCATCAACTGGCTCTATGAAGACCACTTGACGAACCCGCCCAACGGCGGCTCCTTCGGCATCCGCACGATCATCGAGGACCGCGACGGCAACCTGTGGGTGTGCAACACAAAGCACCGCTACGTGATCTCGCCGACAAATCTCGCTACGCACGGGGCCATCCGATATCGTGCCGAGAACGGCACGGGGGGTGACCTGATCTACTACCAATCGGTGGCGAAGGGGTCGGATGGCGATCTTTGGATGATGCCTTGGCACGGCGGCGTGTTTCGCTGGGATGGCAAGAAACTGCGTCATTTCCCGGTGAAAGACGGAGCCAAGGACGCGCTCATGAATCAGATCTATATGGATCGGCAGGGCGTGCTCTGGATTGCGAGCCAAACGGCGGGACCCTATCGCTGGAACGGCAAGAGCTTTGTGAAGTTCCGCCCGAGCTAGCGACTCCAGCTACAATGGGCGCATGAAGCAGGCCTACGTGGTGATCGGGGCGGTGATGATCCTCGCCGGCGCGTACGCTGCGATCGACTTGCTCACCCACCCCGGTTTCAGCCGCATCGAGACTCCCCAGCTTGGCCCTTGGGGATTCCTCGGCCCGGCGCTCATGCTTGTCGGACTCGTCTTCGCGAAGCATCAGGGCAAGCCGTTCTCCCGTCCGTCGGTAGGCTGGATCGCTCTTGTTGGCGGCATCGTTCAGACCCTCGGCATGCTTCCCTTCATCCAGCCGCGCATTCTGGCCCCAACCGCGGGACACGCCGGCATGGGGTTGAACGAGATCATCAGCGCATTCCTGATCCTGGGCGGGCTCGGCGCGTTCGTGGTTACGACGGTCGTGGTGATGGTTGATCGGCCGCGCGAGTTCACAAGATGACGGCGCCCACTAGACCTTGGCATCTCAAGCGGCACCGTCTGCTATCGGCCTTCGGCTAAAGCAACACGACGCTCTCTTGCTCGTTCGGGTCGGTGCGGGCGATGACCGCCTTGGCGACGGTGTCGGTGGGGTTGTACGGCTGGTGCGGCACTCCGGCGGGGATGTAGATGAAGTCGCCGGCCTCCACTCGGTCGGTGTGCTCCAGATTGGGCCCATGCTTGAACTCGGCCACGCCCTCGAGCATGAAGATCGCGGTCTCGTGGGACTCGTGAAAGTGCGGCTTGGCGCTCGCGCCGGGTGGCATCTCCAGCAAATGCATGCAGATCGCCTTCGAACCCGTCGCCTCCGCGGAAATGCCCGAGAAGTAGTCGAGCCCCTGCTTGCCGTGAAACGCTTCCCCACCGCGAACGATCTTGCATTCCGCCATGGTTGGGATTATGAAACCGGGTGCGGGCGGTATGCCCGCACCCGGAGTTTGAGGGGCTGATTAGCGGCGTTTGCGACGCAGCAACGCAACGACACCCAGTCCGAGAACCGCCAGCGAAGCCGGTTCGGGGACCGCGTTGATCCCGTAGTTGTCGATCTCCGCATCGCCCCAGGCGGCAAGACCCGCCCCTAGGCCATAGGCCGAGCTGCCATAGTCGGCACTATAGGTCTGATCCATGACGAAGTCGAAGTTCGTGTCGATGCCAAGGGTGGCTACCGTCCCAGCAAACGAGACGTACACTCGCGCCGCCGTAAACGGGGTGAGGTCGGCATAACTGACACCCCCGGAGACACCATTGTCGCCGACATAGAAGAAGGCCCGGTTGAAGTTGCCGGAGAACGTGTTGTCCTGAACCTTCACGAAGATCGAGGTGAACGCGTCGGTGTAGCCCAGCACCGCCCCGACGAACGTTAGCGACTGAGTGTTGTGGAACACATCGAACGACACCACCGTGTTGGCAGCGATGTCCGAATAGCCCGTCACCAGCGCGACGTTGGTGTCTTGAGTGGGTGCCTGGGCCCGATTGTTGACGATGCCAATCGTGCCCGCCGTATGAGTCCAGTTCGGACCAAGATCACCCGAGTTGGCACGGTCGAAGTTGTCAAAGAAGGAACTCGAAACGGCCATCGAGGCCATCAGGGTTCCGCTCAGTGCGAGCAAGGTTTTCATTTCGTTCCTCCGTGTTTGAGTCTACTAGAGCCTGGGTTGAACTTGGTTGAACCTGGCTAAAGCCCTGCAGTCGCCATCGTGAACCTGCGCTAAAATGCCGGTAATGCCGTTTCTCGATCATCAATCGCAAGCATGGGATTCCGCCCACTGGGAGTTCACACTCGTGTTCGAGAACCTCGCCGACAGGGACCTGTGGCGGAGGGCGCACCCAAACCTGCTCAGCGTGGGCGAGCTGACCGCGCACGTGTGCTACGGCTTGCTGTCGCACGCGCAGCGTTACCATCCGGACTTCGAGTTCGAGTCGCCCTTCCTCCGGCCCGAGGTTCGCTACTATCTTCACAACGTCGGACAGCCGATCGAGCTGCCCATGAGCGTGGACGAGTGTCTGGCCGAGTTCGAGCGGGTTCAGAAGGCGGTGAAAGCGGTCTACTTGGCATCGCCTTACTCGATGGATGATCGGATGGAGAACGGACCAGGGGAGACGTTTGGCGACCTCGCCAACTACATGGTGTTCCACGTGGCGTACCACACCGGGCAGGCGTTCTCGGTACGGCACCTGATGGGTCACGAGACGAACGACAACTGATGCTTGCTACCCTACTCTTTCTGGCGTCGGTCGCCCCGAGCTTCACCAAGACCGTGATCGACCCGCGGTTCGTCTCCGAGGGGGTGGCGGTCGCCGACGTCGACCGCGATGGGAAGCTCGACATCGTCGCCGGGAGCGTCTGGTATCGCGCCCCCGACTGGAAGCCGGTCGAGATTGCGCCCTTCAAGCCGCTGGAACCCAAGACGCAGTACGCCGACTCCTTCCACAACTGGATGGAAGATGTGGACGGCGACGGCTGGATGGACCAGATCGTCATCGGCATGCCCGGCGAGAAGGCGATCTGGCGCAAGAATCCGGGTGGTGCTTCTCATGCCTGGAAAGAGCACCTCATCTGGCACAGCGCCGGCAACGAGAGCCCCCTCTACGTGGACCTTCTCAAGAACGGCCGGCGGGTACTGGTGATGGGCACCGACGACGAGTATCTCGCCTGGTTCGAGCCGGACAAGGATCCGACCAAACTCTGGAAGATCAACCGGATCAGCGGCCTCAAAGGCGCGGGCTCGCAGCGGTACTCGCATGGGCTCGGCGTTGGCGATCTTAACGGCGACGGTAAGAACGAAGTTCTCACCACCCGGGGCTACTACACTCAAGCCGACGATCCGAAACAGCCTTGGCGGTTCATCGCAGCCGACCTGGGCCCGGACTGTGCGCACATGGTGGTCCTCGAGGGCGGCATCCTCACGACCTCGGCCCACGCCCGCGGGGTGTGGGCGTTTGGTGCGGGCGATTTTAAGCGCAACGTCATCGACGAGACCCTCTCGCAAACCCACGCGGCGGTGCTCGCCTCATTTGCCGGCGTACCCAATCTCATCACCGGTAAGCGCAAGTGGGCCCACCCACCGGGCGTGGACGTCGGCTCGGAAGAGGCGTCATGGCTCGTGCGCTATGAGCAACGCGGGTCGAACTGGGTGCGCCATGTCATCGATGAGGATTCCGGCGTCGGAACTCAGTTCGTGGTGCAGGACGTCGACAGCGATGGGAAGATGGACATCGTCACATCGAACAAGAACGGGGTGTTTCTATTTAGGCAGAAATCTTGACGATTCTCGGGCAACCTGAGGGAAAGGGTGCTACAGTGCAGGGTAGTGCGAAGGAGATGAGACCATGTTCGTAGTGATATCAAAGTGGGAGTTCGATCCGGAGCAAGAAGCGGCCGTCAATGCGGCAGCGAGCAAGATGATGGAGACGATTCGGTCGTGGGATGGCATTGAGTCTTCGTATAACGTGAGGGCCGGCTCAAACTACATCCTTTCCGTGATCGGGTATCGCGACCAAGCAACGCACGAACGCCTGGTGATGGATCCAAGCGGTCCGTTCAGCGCAGCGGCGCGAGAAACAGGAATCGAGTCGGTAGCCCGATGGGTTTGGTCCGAACGCGGCCTCGTCGAGTGAGGCTTCAACGTTGACCCAGAGTCCGCGGGTGGCGTGTTTGGTGCACCCGCGGGCGGAGATGACAACGTTTCGCTATGCGCTACACTGCGCTCATGAGAGCCTTGGCTTCTCTGCTCGGGTTAATCCTCATGTGCGCCGTCTTAGGCGGATGCGGAAGCCGGCACACGCTCCCGGCGGTCGATATTGATGCTCATGCCCCCAAGCTGCGCTACGGCATGACGGAAGCCGAAGTCATCGGTCTGATAGGGTCTAAGCCGGTGTTATCAGACGAGAGGGACGGCGTGAAGGTCTTGAACTACTTAGACGCCAAGAACAGGAGTCGCTTTCTTGAGATGGTGTTCCACGGAGACAAGCTGACGTCCGCGAAGTTCGACGTTGAAGTCGATGTTCCAAAGGACCGCGACCGCGATCTGTTTCGCACCGAGCGGAGGATCGACTTGCCCGGCGATCCCGATCTCGCCCCACAGACTGCGCCAACGGGGAGCCTTCCCCCGGGCTTAGACCGATAGTCCGAGCGACATCCCACTTGGTGACAGGGCACGAGGCATCCCTGTCCCACGCTGGATTCCTTAAATCCCACATTCGACACCCGCTCAGTCAGGCAGCCGCCACATATCCCAGATGTTCTCGCACTCCCACTCCTCGGTCGGCTCGTGGCCCGAGGCGCGCAACGCAAGCATCAGCAGTCCGTAGTGCCACCCTTCAAGTTGTCCAGCATTCGGCACTGGCGGGTCTAGGAATCGAGCAGAGCTTCGGTCAAGGTCATGTCGCGAAAGTATGCCCTAGCGGCGTCGCTGGGACACGACCATGAGCAGGTCCCACCGCTCGGCGTCAGACATCGTGAGCCACGCCGCGACTTCCCTGCCCGTGCGCAGGCATCCGCTGCACAGGAGCGACTCGTCGATCCCACAACGCTTCACGCACGGCGACGGACACGGCAGCGGCAACTGCCCCCATTGCTCCCTCGGTCGCTCGTCACTCACGGATTGGTGATACCATGCGGGGGTGACCTTCAGCATCTCAGGTCCGGTTTGGTATTGGCGCGGCCCCGCGCCGTTCTACTTCGTCACCGTCCCGGAGGAGGAGGCAAGAGAGATCAAGGCGCAGGAACGGCTGGCGACGTACAGCTGGGGGATGATCCCGGTCGAGGTGACTGCTGGCGAATCGACGTGGACGACCTCGCTGTGGCCGAAAGATGGGCGTTACGTCGTGCCGCTTAAGACCGCGGTCCGCCGGGCCGAGCAGATCGAGGAGGGCCAGGTCGTCGACCTGAGATTGACTGTCCTGTTCGGAGCTGCCTGAACCTCGCACTTCTGCCGGTATCATCGTTAGCGTCTTGACGTTCTTGCGAATCGAGGTGTAACCTTGTTCCTTCGTTTTCTCGGAGCCTATTGACATGCGCTGGACAACCCTATTTCTCCTCACGGCCGCTGCAGCATCTCAGTCCGCTGCTCAGAACCTCACGTCTCGGACAAGCACTCAGAACTACACCTCGGTCTACGGCGCAGGAGGCGATACCTTCACGCCTAGTGACTCGTTCACATCGACTGCGCTCATCGCTTCGGACACGAAAACGATGTCTTTTCACGACTTTCAAAGCGGCTTTGTCCTCGGAGATCCCAATCGACCCTGGTCCGCTGAGGTTTCTCTCGACCTCAGCCACACCTATTCGATTACCGGACC
>JANJUB010000062.1 GCA_024710805.1 Fimbriimonadaceae bacterium
AGCGACGGGCACAGACGGGTTCATCATCCGCACGTTCGGAACCGCGTCGGTGGAGTGCTTCAGCGCCATCGCCACGGGGGTCTCCGCGTAGAACGGATACCGGCCGCTCAGCATCTCATAGAGAAGCACTCCGACGGCATACACATCGGAGGCAGGCGTCGGCATTCCGCCCGCTGAGATTTCCGGAGCCAGATAGGGGGCCATCACGGGAAGCATGGCCATCCCCGCGGTGTTGCTCGAAGAGTAGGTTTGCCACACCCCCGCCATCTGCAACTTGACTTCGCCCTCGGGCCCGGTGACGACGGTATGCGAGCCGACGTCGCCGTGCACGAACCCCGCCCCGTGCAGCGTCTGCAGCGCCTCGGAAACTGCGATGGAGAGTTCGACCGCGACCGGAACCGAGAAGGTCCCCAACTTGCGCAACCGCTCCAGCAAGGGTGTTCCCTTCGCGAGTTCGGAAACGAGGAACGGTGCGTCCGCCGCTTCATCCACGCCAAACAGGCGTTCGAGGCCGACCGACTGGACCCCCGCCATGTTCGAAGTCACCTCGCGGAGTTTGGCGATAAAGTCCTGCTCGCGCGCGTAGGGCTCGCGGATCAGGCGAATCCCGACATCCCGACCGTGCAACCGATCGCGCGCCGCAAAAGAATGAAAGAGCGGGGACTCGCCCTGATCGATCGTGAGTTCGTAGCGGCCTCTGAGCACCGTCCCGATCATGTGGGCTCCTTCGGATCGGGCCAGCATGCGGCCACGATCGTGGCGACGACGAGCCCAATCGACAGGAGGCGGATCGGCATCTGATCGAACTGAGCCGCAACGACCGAAGCGCTCCCGGTCGCGGCCGCCCACTGGCTCAGCAAGTACCCTCCGCCAAGCACGACGGTCGCCACGATCATCAGCAAGTCCCGCACACGCTTCATAGCGATTCCAGGAACGCCCTCACATCGGACTCGGCGATTCCGGTGGTGAGTTTACACTCCCCAAGTTGCGTCACCAGACTAAAGGCCAGTCCATCGCCCTCGTTCTTTTTGTCGCGCCGCATCGCTTCGATGAGCCCCGGATTCTGCCAGTCTCCGTACTCGGTCGGCAGTCCGGCCCCGGTGAGGCACGCGGCGATCCGATCGGCGGTGCCGACTTGGGTCAGTCCAAGTCGCTCGCCGAGTCGCGCCTCGGCCACCATGCCAATCGCGATGGCCTCACCGTGGAGGTAGGTCTCGTAGTTGTGGACGGTCTCGATGGCGTGGCCAATCGAGTGGCCGAAGTTGAGGATCGCACGGCGCCCCGATCGATCGTACTCATCTTCCTCGACAATCTGCGCCTTGATCTCGATGCAGCGCCGAATGAGACCGGCAACGTTGGCCTCTGGGTGTAGGGCCTGCTCGGACACCGACCAGTCTTCGATGAAGGCGTACTTCCACACTTCGGCCATCCCATTGCGAAAGTGCCGTTCGGGAAGCGTGCTGAGAAAGTCTGTGGCCACGTCGACTTGAACCGGTGGCCAGAACGCCCCCACGAGGTTCTTCCCCTCGGCCAGGTCGATGCCAACCTTTCCCCCAACCGACGAATCGACCATCGCGAGGAGCGTCGTTGGGATCTGGACGAACGGGACTCCCCGGAGGTAAGTGCTCGCGACGAATCCGACGAGGTCGCCGACGACTCCACCGCCAACGGCGATCAGCTGGTCATTGCGCTTGGCCCCGCGTTGCGCGAGCGTCCGAACGACTTCCTCATACCGTGCCATGGACTTGGATGTCTCGCCGGACGGGATCACGATGGGATCGTGCCCGCCGAGCGACGGCCACATTCGGAGCACATTTTCGTCGATCAGCCAGAGGCCTTCGTGGTCGAGGTCGTTCTGGCCGACGAAGCGAATCGGATACTCGCCCGAATGGTGCCGCACAATCATGGTAGGTCTCCGTGCTCTCTCAGACCGTTCAGTACGAGTTCAGCAGCGGCTCCGGCCGTAGCTTCACCCAGTTCTACGATCACGTCGGCTTTGCGGTAGAGGTGCATTCGATCTGCGAGGATCTGTTCGACGCGCCCTTCAAAGTCGTCGGTCTGGAGCAGCGGTCGTCGCTTCTTGCTGTTCCTGAGTCGCTCGGTCAACACCTCAAGCGGAACGCTCAAGAAGATTGTGACGCCGAGGCGACGCATCGATTCCCAGTTCTCCTCGCGGAGAACAATGCCGCCGCCGGTGGATACCACCTTGCCGGAGCGCTCGAGTCCCTTGAGGATGGAGGCTTCGTGATCGCGGAACGTGGTCTCGCCATAGATCTGAAAGATCTGCGGGACCGGCCTTCCGAACCGCTGGACGAGGAGCCGGTCGGTATCGACAAACTCACGGCCCGATTCCGTGGCAAGGACCTGGCCGACGGTCGATTTACCGACCCCCATCATTCCCACCAGTATCCAATCTGCCGGTTGCATGTTTCTTACAAGACGGTGGCGGCGAGAGGAAACTCTCGCCGCCACCATTTCGAACCTCGGGTAAGGGAGGTTACTACGGCCCGATGCCGCCGCCGTCCTCGTCTTCCATGATCGTCGGGGTCACGAAGACGAGCAGTTCCGAGAAGTTCTTTTCTCGAGTGGTCGAGCGGAAGAACTGGCCGATGATCGGCAGATCTCCCAGAACCGGGAACTTCGACTGCGTGCCGTTATCCGACTTGTTCGTGAATCCGGCAAGGGCAATCGTGTCGCCGCTCTTAACGCGAGCCACGATTGCGATCTGCTGGAACGAGGTGTCCGGGAACTCGTTGCCGTCCGCATCGCGGCGGAACTGGCCGAGCTGCTGGATCGACGGCGTGAGGAACATGGTCACCGTGCCATCGTTGTTGATACGTGGTCGGAGGGCCAGCTGGGTACCAACCGTGAGCTGCAACGGGTTCGTGGTCCGGATAACCTGACCGTTACCGATGCTCGTCACGAGCGACTGGAAGATGACCGTGTTGACGCCCTGCGAGACGAACGCCGGCTGATTGTTCAGCGTGCGAACGACCGGTGAGGCGACCACTCGACCGAAGCCATCCTGAAGGAGGGCGCGAAGTCGAGTCGAGAAGTTGCCCGACTGCCAGCTGAGGAAGATCGGATCGCCGCTTCGGGCAAACGTGCCCGGAGTGTTACCGGCGAAGATCGTGCCTCGGCTGTAGAGCCAGTCAAATCCAAGCGACTTCGAAAGGCTGCTCGTCGTGGTGATGAACTCAACCTTGACGGTGACCTGCTTCGGAGCCGTATCGAACTCGGAGATAGCTTGGATCAGCTGTTGGTATTCGGCTTCCGTAGCTCGGACGATAATCGAGTTATCGTTCGGGTCGTACGTGATGTAGTCGATTCCCTCGGGAATCAAGCCACCGGCCGAAAGACCGCCCTGACCAGCTTGACCACCGCCGCCGCCGCCGAAGCCGCCGCCGCCCTGGCCACCGCCGCCACCGAATCCACCCTGGCCGCCACCGCCGCCAGCTCCGCCGCCACCACCAAATCCAGGACCACCGCCAAACTGGCCGGCAGCTTCACCTGGAAGGGTAACGCCGTTCGCGTTTTCGCCGCGATTGACGATCGGAGTCGAGTTGTTGGTCCCGACTGGGCTAAACGTGGTGTTTCGATCGCCGTGGTCCAGCATGTAGACCGGCGTCGATCCCGTGAGGGCACCGCGGTTCAGGCTCGTTACATCCTTAAAGCGGTTGATCTCGAGGAAGCCTCGGAGCGGATCCGAGACGATTCCCACGGTCATCTGCTCGTAGACGTCCTGAGCGTCGGCCTTCATCATCTTGATCTTATAGACCTTCCGAGCAAGGGCCGCCGGCTTTACCGTCGTGGCTGGAGGGGTTTCCACCGGCTTCACTTCGGGCCGCTTTCGGCTGATGATGTACACACCATTGTCATCTTTCCGGAAATAGACTCCGGCTGCCTGACAGATGTACATCAGGGCGTCTTCCGCGGTTACCCGCGGAAGATTCAAAGTCACCTTCGGATAGGGCTCTTCGCTCGCTTCGAAGATGATCGACATACCAGTCTCTTTCATCAGAACCTGGATTGCGGCCTTCATGTCCGCATCCCGCAGGTTAAGATCAACGCGTACTTCGCTTCCAGTGCCCTGTGCGAGCGCCATCGGCGTTGCCGCGAGACCGGCGACCGCGATCACCGTCGCGAGTGCCATCCGTGTCCAAGTCTTACGCATTCTCACTCCTTACCCTCGTGTCCGTAATCGTTGAATCTTAGTTGCCGCTGCGTCCGCCGCCGCCACCGCCGCCGCGATTGCCGCCGCCGAAGCCGCCGCCACCGAAGCCGCCGCCGCCGAAGCCGCCCTGACCACCGCCGCCGAAGCCGCCCTGGCCGCCGCCGAAGCCGCCACCCGAGAGGGCCGAGACTTCAGGTCCGCTGCCAAAACCCATCTCGCCGCGAAGCAGCATGTAAACATACTGCGGATCGGCGCGCTGAATCTTGATGCGATACAAGCGTCGCTGGTCGGTCGTCGGAATCTGATCCGTCGGGATGCTGGCACCACCGCCGGTGTCGACGTTCTGTTCCTTCTTGATGATCACGTAGGCACCTGCTTCCATCCGCCAAGTCGCATCGACCTGGTTGAGGATGTTGCGCAGAACGGTATCGAGCGGCATGTTCTTCATGCTGATCGTAACCGTGCCTTGAACATCAGGCGCAATCGTGTAGTTGGTCACGCCAACTGACTTGAAGATTGCGCGGACGACGTCACGGACGGGAGCGTCCTGGACATCGATCGACGGAACAAGCGTGTTGCCTTGGTCGTTCTGAGCATGGGCGATGGGCGACGCCGCCACAAGGGCGAAGCCCGCCATCACTACCATTAGAACCTTGATCTTGTTAAGCATATTCGGGTCCTCCGAAATCTCTGAAGCCTATCTCTTCAAATCGTTATCGTCATTTTAGCCGTTAGTCTGGCTGTCGGCCCGTGCCGCCACCTTGGCCGCCTCGCTGAACTCCACCACCACCGGCGGCGCCACCTTGGCCACCCTGCCCCTGGCCGCCGCCCGTGTTCGTCACGGTAGAGCCATCATCGGGCTGCAAGCGCACGACTACATACTTCGGACGCTTGGTGCTGCCCACGCGTCGCAGAATGACCTTTTCCTCGTCGATGGACTGAACCACCCACTCGGTTCCCTCGATGGCCTGACCCGGACGAATCAAGATGAGTTGGCCATTGCCCATGTCGATGAGCGCGGTGATACTCTCGCCGAGAATGATGCCCGCGACCCTTCGCGTGGGCTGGGGCTCGACCTCGAAGGTCTCAACCGGCGGTTCGGGCTCTTCGGCGATCTGCGGATAGAAGCCTGTCGTGTCGAGAATGCGCGCGGCGAACTCGCTACGATCGAACGCCACTTCCGAGGGTCGAAGCGCAAACGGATCCTGGCGCACCATGAAGGTGGACTTGCCCGCGTCCGCAAGAAGCTGGGCAGGATCCCCCGGAGCAAGTCGAATACCAGCCTCGGCTTCCGGAACAAACTGGGCGTCCTGAGGTGCCGGTGCCGGCGTAGCGGCGATCGGTTGCATCGGATCGGGCCCACAGCCCACGATTGCCGCCATTGCGGCACCGAGCAGAGTCAATGTGATTACACGCTTTGTGCTCATGGGTCCTCTTAGTTCGCTCGGCGGCCTCCGCCACCACCACCGCCACCCGCAGCGCCACCAGCGGCAGGGGCCGCCCCGCCCTCGGGAACGGTCGGGAAGATCTTGTCGCCGCGAATGTAGCCAACCATCGAGAGATTGTAGGTGCCCGTCAAAATCGGGGCCGTCCCGTTAATCGCAAGACCGTCAGCCACGGCGAGATAGTTCGGCATATCCGACCAAGATCGGACATTCTCCATGATCTGGGCGTAAGTGCCGCGAACAGTGATCGTTCCGAAATCGAAAATCACGACCGGGAAAGGAATCGCCGGATAGTTGAAATAGTTCGCGACGATGGTCGAGCCGTTCATGTCCGGCGATGGGACCCGCGGACCATTCAGCACTTCGACACCGCCGGTCTTCACCTGGCGATTCACGGCGTTCTGAATGCTGTTGCGGAACTTGGGGGTATCCACCACGAGCTGCCAAGCATTGACGCTCATGTCGATACCACCCGCGGCCAGCGAATTTGGCGGAGTCTTCGCAGCGACAACTTCCTGCCAGTCGTTCGCCTTCTCCTGAACAATCTCCTTCGCGCGCTCAAGACGCTTTTTCGCCGCGGGAAGCTTGTTAGCCTCGGCCTCGGTGGCTTCCGCAACGGTGCGATGGAAGTCTCGATCCTTCATGTTCGGCAGATATTCACGCAGACCGAAGCCGATGAAGATCAGGCCGAGACCGATTCCGATGCTCAATGCCGGAGCAGCACCCATTTTCATTACTCTTCACCATCCTGGCTACGACCCGGGTTGGCTCGACCCGGCGGCGGCGTGGCGGGCTGTGGCGACGTGGGAACAGGACGACTCGCTTGACCGGGCTGTCCTGGCGTCGGAGCACCACCCCAAAGCGCAGCCGACTCAGCGAGCGTCTGGCGCGGGTTCGGCGTTTGGATATTCTTGCCGGCAATCACGACGGCGACGGTTACGGTCGACTGCGTCGGCATTGCACCGCGAACAATCGGCGCCTCGCTGGTTCCGAAGCCACCGGCGTTCTGGAAACTGGTTACTTGCGCATTCGCGATCTGCTGATCGAGGCGATCATGGGGATCGTCAGGAATGCGGGGATCGCCGGGGCGGATAATGCGACCCTGCTGGTCTTCCGGGATGAGTCCGGGCACACCCGGCTCGTTGAACTGGAAGCCCGACCGCGAGACGGCTGTTGCCCCAGGGATTCGCAGTAGCGCGATCATCAGATCGGCGTACTCCTGGAACGTGCTGAGGTAGCCAGTCATGGTCACCGTGCAAGACTCCGCTCCGTTGGGCACTGCGGCCATCGAGCTAATCCGATAGAAATTGGGGATGTACTTCCGAACTTCATCGAAGAGGTCGGGGTACACGGTGTTGTGCTTGTTCATCGCTTCGGCAAGATTGATGTTGAGGATCAATCCGCGATTCTCGGCGATGACGGCATCGGCTCGCTTCGATGTGGCGACCGCCAACTGCGCGTTGGGCCGGGCAGCCGCGATGCGTTGCTTCTCGGCGTCAAGGGCTTCACGGGAGCTTCGGGTCATGAAGATCATGAGCGCGAGACACCCGATGGCGATCAACGCCGAAAGCACGAACGCAAAGCGTCCTTGCTTTTCCTTCGACACATGTGTCGGGAGTAGGTTGAGTTTCATCCGTGTTCCCTAATCAAACAGAATGTGTAGGCCGTTACCGACCGCCACCGTAAACTCGGTGCGATGCGCATCCACAAAAGACATGTCGGCACGCTTCGCGTTGACATTCAGACGCCGCAGAGGGTCCAAAGCGTCACACGAGATACCGAGCGCCTTGCCAAGGAACTCAGCCAAGCCGCGAAGCTGACTGCCGCCACCGGCAAGGATGATGTTGTCCACGTCACCCCCGCGATTGCGGAAATAGTCGATCGAGCGGCGGATTTCCGCCACGAACTCGTCAAGTTCAGAGGCCAGTGCTGAGTTCACCCGCTGCGCCTGAGGATCACCCGAGGGCACCGGGGACGAGTCAACCGGACCCGTAGGCTGTTCTTCAGCCGGGGCGGGCACGTTCGCATCCGGAGCGGCCATCGGCTCGTCGGCGAAAGGATTGTAAGGGACAAACCCCTCGGTCGGCGCGCCACCACCCAGGTCCGCTGGTGCGGCGAAGGGATTGCTCGAGAAACTTCCCGCTGCAACCGCCATATCGCTAACGTCAGCATTGGCCAGCTTCAAGTCCTCGGCTTCCAACATGCTCACTCCAAGGCCATCCGCGATCGCCCGAGTGAAGTTCTCCCCGCCGACCGGCACTTGCCGCGGCATCAGGAGCTTGCCGTTCTTGTAAATGTTGATCGAGGTGGTTTTGTGCCCAACCTCAACGACGCAAACCGTCTTGTCGTGAAGCAGATCGTCGTAACTCGTGGTCAGCGTACGGGCGAGACCGAGCGGCTCGACGTCAATCGCGTAAGTTGACTTCCCAGCCTTCTTCAAGCAATCCATGACCGTGTCGATCGCGGATTGCGGTGCAATGGCGAGCACTACGTCCATGTTCGCGGAGTTAGGATCGTCATCGCCCAGCGGCTTGAAGTCGCTGACGACGGTGCTTTCCGCAAAGGGGATGTTTCGATTGATCTCCCACTGCATGTGCTCCCTCAGTTCGTTGGAGTTCATTCGCGGAACTTCCAGCGTCCGGACCAGCACTGAAGCCGAACCGGCAATCGAAACCACGGCCGCGCCTGAAGACGCGCCGGATTCGCTAATTGCCTGCTTGATGGCGGCCCCCACCGCATCTGGGTTGAATACGCCGGTTTGATCGACCGCGCCTTCCGGGGTGTCCACCATGGCGAGTGCGGTTACCACCGCATCTCGGCCTTGGGCTTTCACCTCGGCGACCTTGATCTTCCGACTTCCAATGTCGATCCCGAGAACGCTGCTCAGTTTCTTCGCCATGACGTGTCCTGCTTCCCTGGCCAGGAGCTTCCTATCTTATCACCGTTGACCTTGTCACGTCAACGGCGACGACCCCTCTGTCGGATTCAAGACGGACTAGCCGCCCCGTATCGTTCGTCGGGTTCGCATTTAATTCAGCTCCGCGTAACAATACCTGTCCCTTGATCTCAATATCTCGGCAAAGCGTTAGGCCGGGCTCATTCTTGCGGAAAGAGCCCGGCCATCGCGCGTTTTATTTAGTTGCCTCGGGCCCGAGGGGTGAACCGCGGAGCCAAGGTCTGGAAGTACACGTCAGGCGAGCCGCCGCGCGTGCTTGTCCAGAACAGCCACAGGAGTCCCGGCCGTCGATTCGCAAGCGTTCCCTCGAACGGATCGAGGAACGTCGCCAACTGCGACTCGTTGACTGCCTGATCGACCGGAATCGGGGCCTCGTTGCGCTCTGAGAGCAGCCCCGTGGTGTACGGAGCATTTGCGTAGGCCACCGGCACTCCGGCGTCATTGAAGCCGGTGTACGCCACGCTGATCGTCCGATTCTCATCGGCGTCCGTGAAGTACAGCCGTCCGTTCGCTGGATCGACCTGGTAGTAGGACGTCGCGCCCGTGACCGTCAGGCCCACGAGGGTGCCATCAGGGTTGGTCGCGATCGCCGACGGCAGCTGGATGCCCGCACGCACCGTCTGCATGAACGGTCGAGCCACCTGGTTCCCACTCGCTGCACGGCCGTAGGTGAAGATGAAGCGGCTGGGCCGCACCACGTCCGTGTTCGGATTGATCGCCGTGTTGGCGGCGGTCGCCCAGTAGCTGAGTTCACCAATCAGGCGATTGTCGAACATCAGCGACGGGTTGTTGTAGGCCGCGCCACCCGAACTCACCCGCAGGAATCGCGGCTGATAGGTCAAGAACAGTTGGCCACCTCGCGACGGCAACGTGTTCGCCAAGCGCACCGTGCCCAGGTTCGGATCGACGTACGCCTTGCCACCCAGCGTCGTGTCGAACGTCCAGATGCCCGTCGATTGGTCTTGCTGGCGCGTGTTCGGCACTTCGATGTCGACCAAAGCTCCACCATTGAGGCTGTATCGGAGCTGGACCGTGCCACGGCGATTCCACGAGACGCCACTCGATCGGTAGGTCCCCACCTCGCGATCCGCGACGAGGAACTCATTTTGGATCGTCGGGAAGAACACCTGACCGGTGGCGACACCCGCACCGCTGGCGGCGAGGCGCCCGAGGTAGATGTCGGAAGACGGCATCCCGCGGAGCTTGCCCACGAAGGCGAGTTCGATCATGTTCTGACCGGTCGCCGGGGTGCCGGACGAGCCGACTCCACGGTAAACGCGACCCACCGCATGCGGCGAACCCACGTTCTCAAAGCCCGGGCCGACTTCGATCGTTCGCGTTGGCGACCAGACGGTGCCGTCGGTTGTCGCATACTGCAGACCCGACTGGCCCGTACCGGCAATCGACCAGAACACCGTCGCATTGCGACCCGCCTGAACGATAGAAGGCTTGCCCTTCGGCATCAGGGTGTCATTGGGGTTGCTGATCGGATCGGTGACCGTCAGCGCGCCGGCTCCGCCAATCGTAACCTGGCTGAGGAAGATACGACTGTCGTTGTATCGCTCGGCGCCCTGCTTCTGAGCAGTGCCCAGGAACGCCACGTAGGCGAACGGATTGGCGACCCCCGTGAACGGGCTTACCGCGCCGCTGGAGGGCAACGCCGGGGCACCGAACTTCATCGTGCCCGCAACCACCGGATCGCCCGGGAACAGCGTTGCCGCAGGAAGGTTCGGGTAATCCGCAACTTCCTGTCTCCACCACCGGCCGTTCGGCCAAATGCTGGTGTCGGCCGCTGCGAAACCGTTAAGGTCGCTGAGCGGGCTGGCCGCGCCCGGAATCGTGCCGGCGAGACTGGAGAAGTAGAGACGAGGCTCCGGATTGTCTTCGGGAGTAGCAGGCTGGGTCTTGTTGAACCCGGCACCACCACCCTGTCCATAACGATCCGAAGTGAAGATCGTCAGCAGATGGCCGCGCAGAGCGCGCATCGCCGCCGGCTGGGAGTTGGCGAGCTGATACTGCTCATTCCCCACCGTCGTCGTGGTCAGGCTGTCGATCATCGGCGCCGTTCGCGGCGTGAAGTTGTTCGTCAGCCGCGTCTCGCGAACCGTGCCGCGAATCGACACGGTCGGATCGGCGTAGTTCTCGAGTCCGTTGTCTCCGCCATCGAGCGGCAGACTCTCGTCGCCGTTCGTGTCTTCGATGATTCGGATGATCTGCGAGAGCTGCGTCGACGGGAAGCCGAGCGGGATCGAGATGCCGATCCGCGGTCCCTTGGTCAAGACCTCGCGCGCCACATCCGGGAATCCACCGATGCCGGGTGTGAACAGGAAGCCCGCCGTGGCGTTGATGTTCGGGTTGTCGCGGACGACGGGAATGTCGCTGAACGTCGTTCCGCTCGAGTCGCCGACGCGGGCCTTCTGGAGGACCGGGACCGGCGTGAGCGAGAACTGCTCATCGAAGGAGGCGTGCAGGTTCAGCGAACCGTTCAGCCAGACGCGCTCGTGATCGTTCGCGGAGAAGATCTCCCACGGAATCAGCGGTCCGCCGTAGTTGTACGACTTCGCCAGCCGCAGATTCAGCAGGTTGACGTTGCCCTCGTTCCGAATCGTGATCGGCTTGAACAGATCCGTGTACGGGAAGAGGCTGCGATTGTAGCTGAGGCCAAGAGGAACGGTCGGAGGCGGGAACGGCGTGTAGTTCGATCCGGCCACATTCGGAGCCAGCGGGCTGTAGCCCGTGCCCGAAGCAAGGCTGCCGTAGTCGATCGTCGGCGTCTCGATCAAGAACGAGTTGTCGACACCGACGCTGGAACCCAGCCAGAAGGCACGGAAGGCCTCACGTCGGCCACCGCCCCGGGTGAGCGTTCCGCTGCCGTCGCTGTCCACGAAGACGTTCATGCGACCGTAGTAGCCAGCATCGACGGCGGCGTTAGCCGAGTCGAGGGCCTGGGTGCGGTTCGGCGGCTGGAACCGCGGAACCTCGACGGTGAGCGTCAGTACGGTCAACGAAAGGTCGCGGGTCGGGAACGGCAGCGCCGATTCGACCACGTTCGTCGGAGGGTTGAGCGACATTGGGCCAAAGACCGGGTTCTCGGCGTTGCCGAAGATGTCCTTGACCACCTTGATTCGCTCTTCCTCGATGTCCGGGTAGTCCAGACTCGTGTTCGGGAAGTTGATCGGATAGTCCTCAAGCCCCTTGCCCGAACCGTAGAACGCCGAATAGAACGGGATGTCGATGATCCGTTTGGTTACCGCGGCTTGGCCACCTTGCCAGTTCAATCCATTGCGGTTAAACCGGACGTTGTCGACGCCACGGCCCGGACCCCGAAGAAGGGTCATCAGACTGGTGTCGATCAGATTCACGTCGGTTGAACCGGACTGAGCATGAGAGACCACACCCGTGGTCGCGGTGAGTCGGTCCTCGCGCTGGCCGGTCGCCGGAATGTTGGGCGAACCGTTGGTTTGTCGTCCCGGATCGCTCGGATCGACGACGTTGCCGATATGGCGGAGCGGGTCGCCAGCGATGATGGCCAGACCGATCGGGTTCGAGATTCCGAACTCGTGGCGGCTGTTCAGCGGGTTAAGGCCGATGTTGACCTGGCGAGGCGGATCGGTGACACCCGAAGTGCTGACCGAGACCGACACATTCGCGCGACCCGGAGGCAGGGCGTTGCTGCCGCTACCCTGGATCGGGAACGCAAGAATCGCGTAGCCATCCAACCGCGTCGAGCCGTCCGGCCCGAACGGGGCGGTGCCCGGCGCGCGGAACTGACGCACCTCAACGGACAGGTTGCGGAAGGCCGCTCCCTCGACGCTGAACTGGTAGTTCACCACCGGCGGCGGGACCGACGAGCCGGTCTGCGTATTTGTGACCAGATACGGCAGGTCATAGACCAGCACGTACAGATACTCGCCCCAGTCGAACTGCTGGCGGCTGATCAAAGTCGCCGGATTCGTGGCCTGCGGATAGCTGTAGTGGTTGGCATCGCCGACGGCGAGACGTAGACGCTGGAACGTGTCCTTCGTGACGAAGGCGATCTTGGCGTCGCGGAAGTTCTCGACGTTCGGATCGGAGTCGTCATTCTCGACGATCGTGCGCTGTCCAGGGCCATCCGCGTCCTGGTCAGACCCATTGCCATCGTTGTTGAAGGCGTACACGTACCCGGCGCTGTCGGCGCCGTACATCATGTTGCGGCCCACGGACATGCTCGAATAGAGCGGGCCGCCCGCAGAGACGTACTCCCAGGCGCGCTTGGTGCCGAAGCGGTTCGTCGCGCCGAAGCCTACTCCGGCTCGGGCAAAGAGACCCGTGAATCGGCCATCGACGGTGGGGGCCATGACGAGGGGCGTGTTGGCCCGTGCTCCGCCACCTCCGCCGGTAAAGGCGTCGATGGTGGTTAGCGTCAAGTTGCCGATGATCGTCGAGGCGAGCTCGTCGGTCGTCCACAGCAGTGTCCCGTCGGTCGCATTGAGCGCGGTTAGCCAACGATTCTCGTTCATCACGAAAATCGTGTCCGGCATGCCGCCGCCGAGTTGCACGGCCGTTCCAAAAGCAGGACCGGCAACGAAGTCGTCGGCGTTGATGAAGTTCGTTCCGCCGCCCGCGGTATCCCAGGCGGTGGTTCCGTTGAACTGCCACTGGAGGGTGCCGTTGTTGGCGTTCAGGGCATAGAATCGGCCGCGGTCGTCGTCGGCCTTAACTCCGGTTCCGAAGAACACGGTGTTGCCGGCAACGAGAGGCGTCATGTAGATCGTGCCCAGAGTCGGCTGGTTGAGCGCCGGGAATGCCCATCGGACGTTGGTGACCTTGTTGGGGTTGGGTCCCGCCGGAAGCGCTTCCAGTGCGTACAGGCGGCCCTGCGCGGTCGGAGCGTAGATCGTCGGGCCGCTCGCGGTGTTCGCGTAGGTCAGCGACCCCGTAAACGCACCCAGTGCAGTCCTCTGTGCGATGGCCGGGAAGTCGTTCGGATAGCTCCAGACGCGGCGCGTCGTGCCCGGCAGTCGTCGGGCGAAGTCCATGTCGCCGCGTCCCGCCATTTCAATACAGTAGACACGGCCGTTGCGGGTCGCGATGAACAGATAGTCTGCTCCGCCGATGTTCTCCACCAGCGCGGAACTCAAGTCGAATCCGAGCGGCATCGTCGCGACACCGCCATCCTCGGTCGGGGCCGCATTCGGGTCCGTCCAGCCGGGGTTGTCAGGATCGGGGGTGCTCGGATAGGTCCAGTAAGCTCGCGTCGTTCCGTCGCCGTTGCCGACCGCGTCGACCAACGTCAGGCGGCCGTCTTCGGTCGCAATCAGGACCACAGAGGTAGGCGTCGGAGAACCACCATTCGTGGTAACGACACTTGCCTTAACGTGAACCGGAGTCGAGGTGATCGAGAGGTTCGCGGCACCGACGAATCGAATCGCGTCCGCGTAAGCCGTGAGTCCGAGGTCACCCGCGTTCGGCGAGTAGTTCGTGATCTCGACTCGCAGGTCTTCGCCGATCGATCCTTGGTGAGTGAACCGGCGCGTACCGATTCGCACCCATCCGCGGGCGGCATTCTGGTTGAAGCTGTAGGTCACCGTCGGGTTGGAGCCCTCGGTGATCCGCACCTCAACGGCCTGGCCGAGCGTCTCGGTTCCGCGCGTACCGGGACAGTAAGCATAGATGTCGTAAACGCCGTCGACGAGCGTCGGCTGATAGCGCATCACCGACTCGGTGCCGAGCGTGTTCACAATCGCGGCCGAGTGGTAGTTCGTACCCTGGTAGCCCGGTTCGGCGGTCGAGGCCGCGAACGGAGGCTGAGGGGTGACGCCGGCGGAGTTGTTATCCTGGCTCACGGTTAGAGTCGGCGACTCGGCAAGCGGGGAGTACGACCAGCGAACGACCCCGGTATTGTGCTCGACCGAAGTGACGACTCCGCTCACCGCAGTGACGGTCTGGTTGTTGACGACACCTACCGTGTAGTCGTTTCGAGCGTAGACGGCGTGAGAGCCCAGACCCGGCAGGGCAGGATCGAGTTGCGACACGATCGGCGTCGCGGCGAAGTCGCCGGTCACCGGGACCGCCATCACCGCGTCAGCATAGACAACACTGGTGTACGGGATATCCGTGAACACGCCGAGCCAGTTCGACAGCGGTCCGTTGACCACATCGTTCTCATGGCCCGCGAGTCTGGGAACCGTATTGTAGAGTCGAATTCGGATGGGATCGACGCCGTTGTAGTCATACAGCCGGTTCGTCGAGCGGCCACCGCCGCCGAGACGCACCCAACCGCCGCCCGCCGCGTAGGTGTCGACCACGTCGACCCAGCGCCGGCCACCGGCATAGATGATCTCGTAAACGAAGTAGCGCTGCGTGAACAGCAGTCCGCCGCCGCCGTCGCCGGTCGGGCCGAGCGGCAACCAGGCATAGAGCGCATAGTTTCGGGCGGTCCGGTGCGTGAGGTTCGACGGTTGTACCGTCCACTCGAAAACCCGGAGTTCATCGGCAACGAAGTTCTTGACGGTCGGATCCGTGCCCTGGCCGCCGGGGACAGTGAACGCATAGGCATAGCCCGGAGCGGTACCCGCAGGAACGTCCGCACCGGTGGTGAGGTCCGGTTCGGGCGTCGAACCGGTGACGACGTTATAGGCATTGCCGGTCTCGTCGATCTTGGCCGGCGTCAACCACACACCGGTGGTCGCCGTCTCGGCGGCGGTGTTGTTTCGGATCAGGGAAACGATATCGCCTCCGCTGAGGAATGGCGCGAACCATCGCAGCAACGCCCGCCCCGGAGAACTCAGTGCCGCTCCGGAGTTGGTGCCCATCCGCTGGTTGGTGCCTTGCAGAGTCGAATAATCTTGCGCACTGCCGAGCACCGCCATGCCCATCACGGCGACCGCTACGAGAGCGCGCCATCCGTGGGTCAACGACTTAAGCCGATTGGTATTCATCGAATCCTCTTTCATTACTGCCGATCTGCGAATAGGGGAAGCACGATGCCTCGCGACTCCCGATCCGCACCCGGCTTGTTGTCGAGCAAAACACGGACGCTAAGCGTCTTGAATCCGAAGTTGATCTTGCCGAACCCAAAGCCGAACGGCGCGGTGTTGGTGGGATCGATGTCGCCATCGACCATGATCACCTCACCGGTGAACGGCACTCGCGGGTTAGCCACGTTTGAGCGTTGGTACCAGCCCGAGTAGCCATTACAGATCAGAACTTCGCCAGAATCCAAACGTTTCGCGTAAGTCGGTCGGAAGTCGACCGGGTTTTCGCTAAACACAACGTTGTCCGCACCGTCCCGACGCATCGCCGTGTAAACACTGCGCGGCATCATCCAGCGAACATCCCACACCGATCCCGAACCGACGATTTCAAACACACCCTCGCCATCGGTAAACATGATCGCAAGTTGGGTTCCTCCCCCGGCCTGGATGTTTCGCATCGTGACCGAGTTCAAGTTCCCGAGTCTCTTCCTGCGCGCCCCTGATGCGGGCGAGTTGAAGTTACCGGTGGCAGGGTTGTAGAAGACGTTGGCGGCGTAGGCGGGAACGGTGACTTCGGTGACAACGACACTGTTGCTGCCGTCGAAGACCACGATGCCACCATTGCCGTCTTCACGACGCTCGGTGGCCGCGGCCGGGGCGTCCAGGCCGATGTCAGCGCGAGCCGGCATCGATTCGCCAATGCCCGCCGCATAGACCCAGCGAGAGTTGGCTCCCGCCTCGACGAAAACTCGCGAGATGCTGCTGTAGACAAACTTGCCGCCGCTGTAGGCCGCAGGACTGTGCCAGAACAGCACACCAAGCGCCGGCTGGCCGTTGCTCACGTACGCCACCGCATTGCCGACTTGGCGCGTGGTGGGGTCATAGGCGTAACGGTCCACGATCTCGACGAGACGTCGATTGCCCGAGTCCGCGATGAGGTAGTGCGTCCAATACTCGAACGGTTGCGCATCGGTCATCGGATTGTTCGCGGCGCGAACCACGCGGTTGAACGTGATCGCATCGCGCGGACCATTCAGGTTGAGCGTGGCTCCGGTCTCGAGTCCCGCGGGCCGATAGTTCGGATCCAGCAAGAACCCAGCAAGCGAGCGCATCTCGCGGCCGGAGACGTCGATCCGCATGACGCGGTTCGCACCCGTATCGACCACGAGCAGCTGTCGATCGCCGAGCGGGTAGGCCCGCGTCGGTCGAACCAACGGTCGAGTCGCCGCCGCTGCGCCAACGTCTCCTTGGCGTCCGGTTTGGAAGGTGCTCTTGACCGACCAAATCGGGTTGCCCACGCTATCCACCCGAGTGACCCGGCCCTCGTCCGCGACCACAAAGTCGGCCCTGCGGAACGACCAGAGGCCCTCGTTGGCCCAGGTAAAGAGACCACCGTCGCCACCAATGACACCGCGAGCGGCGCTCGCGAACCCACCACCATTCTGCTGGAGAACGGATTGCTGGAGCCGGATCGCGTAATCCGAGAACGACGACGTGCCCGTTAGCTGGGGCCAACGGAACGCCGGATTGGGGCGGACGTCGGTCGGTGTGTCGAAGAACAGCTGATAGAACTGTCGGAGCCACGGTCGGCTGCTGTCGGCGGCGGGCGCATTCAAGAACGGATCGTTCGGGCTCACCGTGGCATCCATGCCGAACACCTGGCCGGACGGCGTAAAGCCAGCTCCCGCGAGAATGGTCGGCCATGAACTGGCACCGGCGGCAAACAAGGTGTTGCCGGAGACGAAGGGCGGACTATTGCCGTCGACGCCGCTGAACACCGTGTACCACTGCAGTCGGCTCCACCGGCTCGCCAGCGCATTTGGCTCGATCAGCAAGTCCGGCTGGCCGTTGCGGCGGATGATGATCGGCTGGCTCGTGTTGAGACAGTTGACCACCGGTCCGCGCGTGGTCGCACTCAGGTTCTGGATGCGGATTGTGCCCGCATTGCCACCCGGATCGCGATCGTAGACGAACTGGCCCGGCTGCAGAATCGTGAAGGTGTCCGGAGTCCAAGTACCCGTGGTGAAGGCCGATCGGCTAACGTCCGGCTGGAGAATCGTGAAGCCGCCGCTGATGTCACCGACCCGAATCTCGGGGGTCTCCGGCTCGGCTGGGAACGCCATCACGATCAGGTAAGGAATCGCGAAGAACCCAAGCGGGCGAATACCCTTCGCAGTGACGTAGACCGTGTCGTTGGCGATCGACGGGCCACCCACGTAGGTCAGCCTCTGCATCCGGCCACCCAGGAACGGAGCAACCGGCGACGGAGCGCGAACCAGCGGATCCGAGTTCACCAGGGTCTCGGGGTACGTCACCGTGGACGCCTGGTTGAGGTTGATCTGGTGCGGTTCGTACAGGTCGTAGCGGGTGAGAATCCTAAAGTTGCCGCGACCTTCCTCGCGGATCGCGAAGTAGGAACCACCCGGCACGCTGCCCGGCGCGACCGAAGACTGCTGGCTCGAAAACACCAAGTGAATCGTGCCCTTCGGCGTTAGGCCGATCGAGTGCAGCACCCGCCGAGCGCGGCTTGCATTGTCCGGCAAGTTCAGTTGTCCGCGGATCACTTGGCTCGTGAGCGCGGGCGAACCCGTGCCCCAGTCGATGGTGTAATCCACTCGGACTCCGAAGCCTGGCACAAGCGAGGCTCCACCCTTCATTTGGAACGTGAGGATGCCATTGACTTGGCTGACGAACCCGGTGAACGCCGCATCCATTTCGGCAGCTGTATACGGATCGCCGTTCGGATGCAGAATCGTCAGGCGCACGCCAAGCGACTTCGGCTCGGCGGCCCCCGGAATGTAAACATCGAGTCCCTGCCCGGCGGCGCGGGTCTGGACCGTGAGCAATCCGCCACCTTCAGATGCGGAGGCCGGCCGCTCACCCTTGGCACCGAGCCAAATGCTGGCGAGGCCGGCGGTGTTGGTCGGCCCGAGGGTGTTGGCGCGCGAGGGGACGTACATCACCCGGTCGTGGCCACCCGAGTTGTCGGCAATCGGAATGTAGCCAATGGTGGGCGGTCCCGAAGGATCGGGCATCACCGCTCCGGCTCCAACGCCGCCGATGCTCCATCCGGTAGCTCCGGTTCGAACCTGCTGGCCCGCCGCGGGATCGACGACGTAGCTGCGTCCGACGCGGGACAGACCCGAATCTTGCGAATCGACCACGTAGACGAAACCGTCGTGGACGACCGGCGCGAACGGACCCGGGCCATCGGCCGAGAAATCGAACGAGGCCGCTCCCGAACTGGGAATGACCGTGTAATCGGACGCAACCGCGGTACCGCCTTGGATCACGCCGTTGCCATCGTAGGCAAAGAGGGCAAATCCGTGCAGTGTGCCGTTCGAATCGACGACGAGAACCTGGTCACGCAGATTGGGATTGACGGCGTTCGGCGCTTCAGTCGCCACGGCCGCAGAGATCGGACCCGAAAGAGGAGCCGACGCCCAGAGAAGGTCCCAGCTCGTGCCGAGTCCATAGTCGCGAACGCCATCGTCCGGATCACCATCGTTGTCGAGGTCTTGCTTCGGATTGGTGTCGTAGACCAACACCTGATCTTGCGAGGTTACGACAACGACACCCTTGTAGACCACCGGGGCCTGATAGCTGTTGGCACCAATGGGCGTCAGCGAGGTCGTATTGTCGGCGAACTTCTGCAGCTGGGGCGCGCCGACATCGATGGGTGAGCTGCGAGCGCCGCGGCTTCCCTTCGCCGCTTGGCTGAAGCCAGAGACGAGGTGAACCATGTTGATCACCAGCTTGGCTGCGGCATCAGAAGTTCGATCGTAAGCTGCAGTGATCGCACGCGGGCCGTCATTGGCGAGGACGCCGGTGCCGCTGGGAATGCGGTTGAGCGTTCGCGCGACGCCACGGGTCGTGAGGACCATGTAGCCGTCGCCGACCCGGCCGACCGAGATGGTCGCGCCGAGCGCGTCGGAGGCCACCGGCAGCAGCCGTCGCGAATCGGGCTGGAGCGTCTGCAAAATCCCCTCGAGCGCGCCGTAGCCGGCCGTGCCCAGGTTCATGTACTGCATGCCCACCGTGTTCTCACTCTGGAGTTGCACGATGTCGCTTTCCGCCAACCCGATCGGGTAGTTGATCAACGGCTGGGTGTAGTCCACCGCAAAGGTGTTCGGCCCGGGGACCGTCTGCATCAAGAACGGCAACGGCAGGCCATTGACCGGATCCAGCGTGGCTGTGCCGGAGACATCGACCCAGAGTACGCCGCCCTTTTCCATGAACTGGCGAAGGCGCTCACGCTCGACAGAGTTCAGCGAAACGAAACCATAGACCGGCAGGAGAATGATATCGGTGCTGGCAAGCTGGTCCTCACTGGCCTGACTCGGACGGATCTCCCAATAAATCGAATCGCGTTTGGTCACGCCCGTTCCCGCGGCGGGAGGGGTGAATCCCTGGGCGAGCCACCGCGCAACCGCCGGAGCGGTCCACTCCGAAGCGCGGGCGACGTTCGAGAACGTCAGGCCCGTCGGCTTGACGCTGCGGTTGTTCTCCAGGTTGAACCACACGTGGGGGGTTCGGTTCGTGGGGAAACCCGCCGTCTGGTCGCTATCGAGAATCGCGACAGCGGCCCGGATCGGCACGATCCTTTGGGCGGACGACTGCTGGGCGGTCGCGGAGACCGTCAACAGAGCCGTCATGGCAAACAATAGCGCGGATCGCATCATGAGCGGATAACCTCTCCGTAATAAATCAGAGTTGGGCTGACCGGGAGCCTCGGCATCGGCGGCAGCGGGTAATCCACCGTGAATGCCGGGCTGTTGATCGGATCGGGGGTCAGCCGCAGGTAGCGGACGAACGAATCAGGCAGGTCGCGGTAGCCGCTTGTTCGACCGGTTGCCAGCATGGGGTCGTAGGTGATCGTCAGGTTGGGCACGTACTGGTCGCCACCGCCGCCGGTGATGTTGTAGCCCGGAGGAACGTGAGCACTCGGAATGAGCTGTCCGGTCGCGCCCTGCTCGCGAGGAATCCAGCCCCACTTCTTGAGCCATTCGCTCTGCTGGCTGATCGGCGCAGGCATGTTCATGCTGACCGACCCGAGGATCTGCACTCGCACATCGAGCGGTTCGCCAAAGAACGGGGTCTCCGGGTAACTGCCGAATCGTCGCAGCCGTTCGGCCTCTCGCTCCGCGGGGGTTGCCCCCAATGCGGCGTACGTGTCGCGACGGTCGTTCGGGTTCGGATTGAACCACTGGCCGGGAATCACGAAGAATGCGCCATCCTGCGCGTAGATCGAGGCTTCGATCTTCACATCGTGGGGCACCATTGCGATTCGGCGGAGCTTGTAGTTCTGACCCGGCGTGAACGCGGGCATATCATTGAACACCTGGAGCGAGAAGTCGTTGGGACCCTGCAGGAACATGGTGAAGTTGCCGAACAGCGAGCTCGAGGTCACCGTGGTGCCCGTCCAGATCGCGGTGTTCGGATCGATGACCGGCAGGCCAAGCGTCTCGTAGAGCGCGCTGCGGCCCCAGTTCTCGACGCCCAGCGCCTTGCGCGGACCGTAAGTCGGGACGACCGGCGGATTGCTATTCGCCACGTCGTTGAAGTTGTAAGTCCACGTTCCGATGCCGTAGTTCACCGCCATGCCCAACACCGAGAATCCGGCGTCTCCATCGGTTGCGTGACTCACGAGCAGATTCGTGTTGATGCGGCTATTGGTGCCCGGATCGGTGTAGTCCTGGGCGAAGGGACGCCAGGTCGAAGGGTTACCCGTGGTGATGCCCGGGAGGCCGACGACGGTCTCGTTGCGGAGCAACAGGTCGGTCGCAAACCCGAGCGCCGAGCCCGAGGCCACACGAACGGGGTTCGCACCATCGATGCCTTCATCGACTTCCTCGAGCGGCTGGTTGCCCGCAACGCCGAAGAACTGAGTCGTGTTGAGCGCGACGTAGTCCTTGGCCATCAGCATCATCGCCGATCGGCTGGGGCGGGTCAGTCGAGTTCCCGAGTTGTCCGTGATGACGCCTTTGGTGAGACTGCCCTCGACGTAGATCGTCGCGTTCGAGAGAAGCGTGATCTGGACGTCGGTGGGGATCGTCCCGCGGACGCGAACGTTGCCTTCGAAGTACATCAGGCCGTTGAACGGGAATCCGTTCGTCCAAACCGGGTTAGCCGCGTTGATGTCGCCCGGATTGGTGATCGTGTTGATCACGTAAAGCGGAAGCGGTCCGCTGCCGTCGGGGTCGCCGAGCCGGTAGCGAATCGAGGTCAAACCTGAGTCGCTGCCATCGAGGTTCCGCCACGTGCGACGGTTCGCCGGGGCGCGGCCGTCGCGAGTGATCGTGAATCCATCCCAAGAGAACCGGACATAGGCTCCCACCGGCACATAGAACGGGCCTTGCCAACCCGTTCCGGCCTGGCCATTGTTCGGATTGAGCCAGTCGTAAACCAACGACTCGGCCGAGCCCACGTCCTCGCGGCCGCTCTCATCGGATCGCATCTGGCGATCGTCGATGTTGTTGACATAGATGCCCTCACCGTGGCCGAGGCGGCCCGTGTTGGCATTGTTGATCAGGCGGCCGCTGTTGCGGGTCTCGCTGAAATACGTGTTGACCTGGGTCGCCGGGTTGATATCGGTGAAGCTCGGCGCGGCCTTCTGGCCCACGAAGCGGGGGTGGCCCAGCGGGTCGGTGGCTTGGATGCCGTCTCGAATAAGTCCGCCCACCGTGCCGAAGAACGGATCGTCGCTGTTCAGCCGGTCGGTGGTGTTCACCCCGTTGACGACGCCGACCGTCTGGCCGAGTTCGATTTGATCGTCATCGGCAGTGTTCGAATCGTCGTCGCGCGTTCGGCGGATGAACAGTCGGGCTGATCCATCGGACGCCTTCACCTTGCCGGCGACGAAGAGGCCGTCGCCGAGACCTTGGTTGAGGATCAAAGACGTGTTGCCGAAGAAAGTCAGATCGGTGTTCGACCAGATGGAGCCGCCACCCGAGACCGGGGCGACGTTCGGGCCGTCCACTTGACCACCAAACTGGAGTGTCGGCTGCACGGCGCCGATACCGAAGCGGGCGCCCGCCTCCAGCGGGAAACCCAACTGAGCACCCCGGCTCGAGCCATCGCGATTCGTGATGTAAAGTGCGTGATCGGTGAGGCCGATGGAAGCGAAAGCGATGAGGCGGCGCGAGGACTGGAACTGGGCGTCGCGCTCCTTCATCTGCGAGAACCACTGACGGAACTCGGGTTCGCCAGTGTAGTTCTGGAACTTGATTCCACCGGTGTTCAGCAGCTGCGTCGGGTCATCCTGATTGATGCGCCCGGGGCGGCCGATCGACTCGATGATCAGGTAGTTCTTAACCTTGCCCGGCTCGCGTAACGCTCCGACGGGGTTGGTGTCGAAAAGATTGGCGTCACTCGGGGCCCACCGCACTCGGATCAGCGCGCGGCCATTGTTGAACAGAACGCGGCCGTAGGGGCCAAGTCCGTCGGGCCCCCCCCGATCGATCAGCGTGTCTCCCGCGACTCGAAGCGGGAAGCCCGTCGCCCCGCGCAGGTACAGCGCATCCGGATCGCGGGTGAAGTCACCGGCCGGTGCGAGCCGAACGGTCGACGGCTGCCAGTCAGCGCGCAGCTCGCTGTGCTGCATCTGGTTATGGGCGTACTCGATCCCGGCCTTACTGAGATCGGTTCCAACCGAGCGCGTCTGAGAGCGGCCCGCCTGATTGATGTTCCGGTTCAAGATGCCGAGGAACACGAATCCCAACACCAGGAGGACTGCCAAGATCAGGATCGCGACCACGAGGGTCTGACCGCTAGTCGTTCGTCGCATGGATAAGTTGAGCTTCGAGTTCATGGCTATCGGATGAAGTTTCGAACCGGGGCCGTTCCCTGCAGAGTCATCGTCTGCGGGTTCGGGAACGCGGTCGATTGGGGATAGTTGCGAATAGTGAGCAGGATCGAAATCAGCTGCCGAGTGTCATAGTCCACGGCGACGGTGTCCCCGGGGCGGGTGAACTGGAACTTGTAGGAAACCACGATCGCGGCGTTGCCAGGCAACGGTAGGTTCGGGTCCGAGTTCAGCTGGATGTAGCCCGCTTTGTACCGCGGCTGCAGCACGGCCGAGACAAGGTCCGTAGGCGTGTAGACGGCCGGGGGTGCCGGGTAGCCGAGCAACGTCCAATCCGGTTCCGCCAGATTCGCATAGTTGATCGCGTATTGATTCTTGCCCGGGTTACGGGTTACGCGGATGTAGCGGACCGGCTGGCCGTAGTTCGGACCGGGGTTTTGATCCGGGCCGATGACGACTTCGCTGCCGGGCACGATGCGTGCCTGGGCGAAACCGATCGTCGGGTCGGGATGGAGCGGGCTCGGCGTGCCATCAGCCTGATTCGTGACCCGCAGATCGATGTAGCGGTGGACGCCACCCGGAACCTGTAGGTTCGGATTGTCGGCCCAGACCTTGTTGAACAGCCGATTGATGTTGTTCTGGTACGGCGGGTCTGAGAACAGGCCCACCGGCGCCGGATCGGTCAGCGGAGTGAGTTCGGGGCCGGTCAACTTGCTCGGCAGATTCTCATCCGGACGAGGAGGCAGCGTGCCGGTCGGGTCGTCGATTCCCCACTCGTGAATACCGAACGATGTCAGCACTTTGCCGCCGGCGAGGTCGGGGATGAACGGGGCGAACCGGCTGCGGAGGGAGGCATTGCTGAGCCATCCGGAGCTTCCGTCGGCCGAGACCATACCGCGGGTAAGCGGGTAGATGGCTCCGGCGGAAGTCCAATCGAGGTACGCAGCCACGTCGAACAGTTCAAGGTCGTTGTTGTCGCCGTTGCGATCGTCGTTGTCGGGGTCATTATCCGGATCGTAGTGGTACACCCGGTAGCCGCGATTGGCGGCGCGAGCGTCAAACCGCCCGATCAGATAGTCGTTGTTGTTCAGGTCGCCAGGGTTGTAGCCGCTCGGATAGAAACGAACGACCGCGCTGCTCCACGCACCATTCTTCGTGCGGAACACGTCAGGCGAGAGATTGGCTGCGCTGTCCGACTCGTTGCCGAGCGCGAGGGCCACCGCACCGGTCGCCGGCTCGCTGGCTACCGTCGTCGGCCGGAACTGGATCAACGTGTTGATTCGCGGCACATTGCCCGCGACGAGCAGGGCTCGTGACCCCTTGTCGAAGAGCGGCTGGATCATGTCGAACCGGCGAAACTCGGACACGATGACCGATTTCCGAACCCAGGCACGAATCCGAGCGATCTTGGCCGTGCGCTGCGCGGCCGTGAGCACCGGTCCCCCCGGGGCATCGAGCGACATAAAGAAGGGATCGTCCAGGTCCGCACGGCCATCGCCGTCATCGTCGGCGAAGAACTCGGCGTTGACCTGGAAGGTGCCGCCCTGGAAGATGATCGGAGCCACTTCGGCCACGCGGAGGACATAGAGGTTGTCCTCGCCGATTCCGATGTTTTGCCATCGCTGCCCGCCGTTGCGGACGTAGTCGACGTACGGGTTGTAGTAGCGTCCCGGCCCGGTCCCCTGATCGTTCAGAGGGTTCTTCAGCGAGATGAAGTATCGCTTGATCGTCAGACCGGGCGAGACGGGCAGATTGACCTGACCCATAGGTGCCGGGGACGTCGGATCCGCGATTCCCGTATCCGGGTTCACGTAGGCACCGTTGCGTCGGTTGCTCGGATCACCCTTGGCGGGCATCAAAATGTCCAGCTTGGCGTAGGGCGCAAGGGCGGTGACGTCGGTGCCGTCCCATCCGGGAATGACCACGGCGAGCGAACCCTTGTTGCCGTCGTTGTCGCGAACGCCAGCACTGTTCTCGATTTCGCGGGTGATCTGCTCGATCAGCCGTCGGCCCGACTCTTGTGCGGTGGTGAATCCTTCCGCGGCTCGAGTGAAGCTGAACGCTTGGATCATCGGAACAACGATGATCGTGAGCATGATGGCGGTAATCGCCAACACCGTGAGCAGTTCGACCAGCGTAAATGCGCGTCGCATCATTCGGCTCACAGACTGTCCTCCTTGGTTAGGAACGTATCGGTTTGCACTCGGCGCCATGCTCGACCCCATCGCTCAAAGTTCTCTAGGTTTACGGCTTCGTCGTTGGTGAGGGTGAACGAGGTCGGATTCCACAGAGCGCGAACCGACACCGAAGCTCCTCGAATCCCGCGAACGCCGTAACCGTAGCGGGCATAGTTAATGGACAGCGCATCGGGCGCCTGTGTTCGAATATCGATGTAGGGCAGTCCGACGGCAGGATCGACCGGGGAGTTGGTGATCACGAAGTCTTGGTTGAGCAACTGTCGCGGCTCCCCGCCACCGGCGACGTCGTACCAGATCTTGCCGATTGTGACCTTCTTGCCCACGTCCATCCGCGGGAAGTAGATGCGAGTCAGCGACTCACCCACCGCCAGCGGCGAACCCAGGTAGTACTGGCCCGCTCCGCCGGCATAGAACTCCGCCACGCCCGGCGTGCCGAGCACGCTTCGGTAGCTTGCGGCTGCCTTCGTTACTTGGACGGCCCATTCTCCGACGGCCGAGTACAGACATCGAACGGCGCGGCCGTTTGCGGTGACCGTGCTCGGGGCCGCGTCTCCCGGGAAGATGATGCCGATCTGGACTCCGTTTGCTGGGTTGTTGTCCGCGTCGACAAAGGTCACCAGACCGATCGAATAGTCGATGCGTAGACTGGCCTTGCTGACGATTCCGCCGGTCTCCATGTCGAGCACGATGAAGTCACGGTTCTCGGTGCCGCCCAGCTCATCGCTCACGAACACATTCAGCCCCGGCCAGAACTTGCCATCCGGCCCAACTCGATTTCGAGTCATCAGGTTACTGAGCTTCAGGCGCTGCTCGGTCGGGTAAGAATCCGAGATCCGGAACTCTTCTCGAATGATCCGCCAGTCGTAGACATCGTAGTCGACCTTCGCCACCAGCGGGATACGGCGGCCATTGCGCTGCTCTTGCGCGCTGTAGCCCGTCGGGTTGAACAGGATCAGGCCAAGCGTTTCGTCAAGAAGCTGGAACTCGTAGGGATCGGCGCTGAACGCGACAACCGGGTCGAACCGGCGAGCGAGGCGGATCGAATCCCACTCCGCGCCATAGAACGTCTCCCCGCCCTGCAGCCCAGCATAGGCTGAGAGCGGAAAGTTGACGTAGCCAGCTCCAGCAGGAACCGAAATCGTCGTGAGGACTTCGCGCCGCTGAGTGGAGCCGCCGTTGCTGACCCATGCGGTCATCGCGAGTCGATAGTTGCGCACCTTCGCCGGATTGGCGGCAATCCAAATCTCCGCCGAAGGGTCGTCATCGTTGGTGACGTAGTACTCGAAGTCGCGGCGAACGAAGGGGGGCGGATCGCCGAAACGTCGCGTCATATCGTTCCCGTAAACCTGGAAGAGGCTCTGGTAGCTCGGGTTGAAAACCACGGGAGCGAACTGCAGCAGCGTCAGACCACCGATGCGGGATCCTACGCGGCGCGGAGCAGGCACTGGGCCACCTTCGCCGATGATCCGTCGGAAGTTGTTGGCTCCGCTCAGGTACGACCAACGTCCAAGATTGTTGCCGCCGGCGTCCAGAATGTTGCCATTCTCGTCGATTCGATTGGTGAATGGACCGATGTCGTCTGGCCCGCGATTCGGATCAGGCGAGATCACGACGTCGCTGCCGCTCCACAGGTAGATCACCGGCAGAATCTGCTCGGGGAGTTGGTCAGTGCGGCCGCTGATCCGATCCATTTCGGTTCGGACAAGGTTCACCATCATCGTCGTGCTGCGCGTGTTCGCAATGATCTGAAATCCTCTCGGGAAGATCTGGATCACTGCCAGAATTCCAACCAAGAAGATCACGATCACCACGAGCAACTCGACAAGCGAGGTGCCTGACCGGCGGCTTCCGCAAATCGTCCGAAGTTCCATCGTCACTAGTTCCTGAGGGCAGCCAGGCGCACGCCTGGCCGAGAGTCGTCGTTACGGAAGGATGCGCCAAGAGCGCTCAGCGAGCGTTCGTGAATCATAGGGCTTGGCGCTGCCGCCGAGGAAGAGAACGAGGTCTCTCGTGAGCCGCCGGGCTGAGTTATCCGGCTCGTACTCGCGGAAGAACGTGTTCCAGGTAATGACCGTGTTGTCGGGCGGATCGAAGTAGCCCAACTGGCGCGGATCGTCCAGGGACGAACCGGGCGTGCCGCTCGGCGTACACCCGAGATCGCTCGCAAGGCCCCAACGGGTCCAGAAGAGCGAGTAGTGCAACTCGGTTCGAGGACCGAGGGGCGTCTTGACGCGGGACACATCGTATCCGCTCACGGCATAGAACTGAGCATTGATCACGTTGTTCGTGATCGGATCGCGGCGAGTAACGGTGTCGGCGGGGCCGAACGCCTGTCGGGCGCAGCCGTCATCATCCGCATTCGTGATCGCTCCATCACCATCGAGGTCGAGGATGGGCGCGGTGTTGAAAGGGCGAGGATCTTGCTCCGGCCACACCGCAAGCGTCGTCGTATTGACCGATTCGCGGTTGTACGACGGCCTAAAGCTGCTCATCGCTTCCACGCGCTTCGGATACAGATAAGACTTGAGTTGGTCGGCGGGAATCACCTGACCGATGTTGGGACCGGACTGGTACAGCGTCACGTAGCCCAACAGCGCCGGCGGATAGCCGCCTTGATCGACGCGATACAACTGCAGCGCCGCCCGGATCGTATTCATGCTCTGAATATCCGAGTTGCGGTAAGCAGAATCTTTGGCCCGCGCGATCACGGGAAATGCGATCGCCGCGAGAATCGCGATAATCGCGATAACGACCAAAAGCTCGATGAGCGTGAATGCAGTTTTTCTCATACGCACAACTCCGTTGTCACCCCACATGACATCAACCCCACATCTGTAGACCGGGGCCCCAGTGAAAGTGTTCCCGCAGATTTCTCGCGGTGAATCTCCACTCGTGCACCTGAAGCCCAGTTTAGATAATTATCGACTCCCTGTACAAGTTGTTGGGAGAACATTGTCGCGACGATCGCCCCGAGGGCCAAGTAGGGGCCGAACGGGATCATCGTGTTGCCGGCCTCGAAGGTCTCGAGGTCATCGGGCACCGCATACGGATTCTCGCCATACCACTTCTCGTACAGCGGCACATAGAACAGTCCGATGATGTCGATCCCGATGAGGTAGCCAAATCCGCACTTGAGGAGCGAGCCCAGGCTCTCGGGCACGTAAGGCTCTTCGTTCTCATCCTCGACCTCTGGGCCGGTCGCTCGAGTTCGCAACCACAGCACCTGGGCGATGCCCAGCACCGCGCCGAGGACGACGGCCAACCCGAAACTGATCAGTGCGACGGCCGGGAATAGAACGGCACCGATCCCCCGCGCCATTTTGATGTCGCCGTGGCCCATCGCATCCTTACCGAACAGCAGTCGGCCCAGAAACGCGATTCCCCACAACACCGCTACCCCGACCAGCCAGCCCGCGAGCGCACTGGGCATGCCCCACGTTTCCTTGACGGGGCTGTCCACGGCATACAGATAGACATTGAAGGCGATGCCGACGAACGCGAGGAACGCGTTGATCTGGTCCGGGATCAGATAAAGCTCCCAGTCGATCCAGATGATCGCGACCAGCGCGGCGGACGCCGCCATATAGGCGATCCCTTTCGGCCAGTCGGCACCGGTAGGATCGGAGATGAAGTACTGGTGCCAGATCGCCGCCCACACGATGCCGGTGAAGAGCTCGACCGCAAAATAGCGGCCGGGAACCTTGACTTGGCAGTAGCGGCATTTGCCGCCGAGCATCAGCCAACTGAACAGTGGGATCAAATCCGCACCCGTCAGGCGATGCCGGCACTTCGGACAGATACTGTGCCGCGGTTCGGAGAGCGACATCCCGCGCGGCATACGGTAGATGACGACATTGAGGAAGCTGCCAATGGTAGCCCCCAACATGAGCCCAACGAGCCATGTCCACTCAGGGAACAACCTTAAGCCTCCTGCCCCTCATCCGTTCCTTCTCCCTGCCAGCCTCTTCGAAGCCAAAGCCTAACACCAAAGGAAGCCTGCCGCAGGGTGTGGCAGGCTTCCCGTTCCTCTCGACAAGGCTAATCGCCAGCGCCAGAGGAAAGACGTTCGATAACACGTACCAGCGGCAAGAACATCGAGATGACGATGAATCCGACGACAAAGCCCAGACCGACGATCATGATCGGTTCGAGAGCCGCTGTCAAGGAAGCCAGCGTCGATTCGACCTCCGCTTCATAGAAGTCCGCGATCTTCTGGAGCATGAAGTCGAGAGATCCCGATTCTTCTCCGACGCCGATCATGTGGACGACCATCGGCGGGAACAGTCGGGAAGCCTCGAGCGGCTCGCCGATGCGGTCTCCTTCACGAATTCGGGCCCGAGCTTCCATGACCGCGTCGGACATGATCGTGTTGCCGACGGTACCGGCCACGGTTTCCATCGCTTGGAGGATCGGAACACCCGAAGTGAGCAGCGTGCCCATCGTTCGGCTGAACCGCGCCATACAAATCTTGTGGTGGAGCTTCCCAAAGACTGGAACCTTCAGCTTCGCCCGGTCCGCGACGCGGCGCCCGAAGCGTGTGCTCACGAACAGTCGGTACGCGAAGATGATGGCGATAAGCGACAGCAACATGATCCACCAGTTGTTCTTCAGGTTGTCGGCCAGCGAGATCAGGAACTGGGTCGGAGCAGGAATATCTTCCGCTTTCAGGCCCAGGTCCGTCAGAATGACCGCCCACTGAGGAACGAACCAATAAACCAGGAAGAAAGTGATACCAACCGCCAAGACGAAGACCAAGACGGGATACGTCATGGCCGCCTTGACCTTACGGCGAAGTTCGACGTCCTTCTCCAAGAAGTGCGAAAGTCGCTGGAGGGACTCTTCCAAGACACCACCGACTTCACCCGCGCGGATCAAACCGATGAAGAGGTTGTTGAACGAGCGCGGATGCCGCTGCATGGCTCGGGACAAGCTTTCGCCGCCTTCAACCCGCTCGCCGACGTCGATCAGAATCTTCTTCAGCTTCGGATCTTGCGTCTGCTGGGCGAGAACGTCCAGACAGCGAACCAGCGAGACACCGGCGTCGACCATCGTCGAGAACTGGCGGCAAAACACCGCCAAGTTTCCGAGCTTGACCTTGCCGTAGCGCTTCGGTTTCGCGCCTTTGGCTTTGATCATCGTAACTTCGGTGATCGTAAAGCCCTGCTCTTCGAAGCGCTTCCTTAGAATCTCCTCGCTTTCGGCCTCGGCGGTTCCCTTTTGGGTACCGCCGCTCGCATCTCGGAATGTATAGGTAAAAACCGGCATCGTTCGGTCTCCTTAGCGTAACGTGATTACCGCCGGGGCGGTGCTCCGGTGCCTCCGGTTTGAGGCGTGTTGATCATCTTCTTCAACTCGTCGACGTTCTGGGCGCGAAGCATGGCTTCTTCCAGGGTAACAAACCCCTTCAGGTAGAGATCGCGAAGGCTTTGATCCATCGCGACCATGCCGTGCGCGGCGCTCGTTTGAATCATGGACGGAATCTGGTGGGTCTTGTTCTCACGAATCAGGTTACGGATAGCCGGGGTGGCGATCATAACCTCGATTGCAGGTACTCGACCGGGGGTGTTCGCCCTCGGCAACAACTGTTGGGCGACGACTGCCTGAATATTGTTCGCGAGCTGAACACGAATCTGTTCCTGCTGTCCGGGAGGGAAAACGTCGATCATACGGTCGATCGACTCGGCGCAGTTGTTCGTGTGCAACGTGGCGAAAACCAAGTGGCCCGTTTCCGCGGCCGTGATGGCCAGCTGAATCGTTTCGATGTCGCGCATTTCACCGACGAGCAAAACGTCGGGGTCTTCACGAAGCGAAGAGCGCAGGGCCGCGGCAAAGCTTCGGGTGTCACCACCCAGCTCACGCTGGTTGATGATGCTCAGCTTGTGGGCATGCAGGTATTCGATCGGGTCCTCGATCGTGATGACGTGGAGGGCTCGATTCGTGTTAATGTGGTTGATCATCGCCGCAAGCGACGTGGACTTACCGGAACCCGTGGGCCCCGTAACCAGAATCAAACCACGAGGCTTCTCAGTCAGCGACTCCAAGATCGGCGGCAGGTTCAGTTCGCGCACCGTCGGAATCCGCTGCGGAATCAAACGGAAGGCGGCGGCAAGGGCACCTCGGTCGCGGTAATAGTTCACACGGAACCGAGCGCGACGCGGCAGCTGATACGAGAAGTCGAGCTCAAGGATCGTCTCAAACTTGTTGATGTTCTCGTCCGAGAGAATGTCGTACAGCATCCGCTGCAAGACGTTCGGGCTGTACTTCTCAAAGTTCAGCCGCTTAAGGGCACCGTCCTCACGGATGACCGGCTCGGAAGCGGCACACAAGTGGAGGTCGGACGCATTGCGATCGACAACGATGTGCAACAGCTCATCGATGTGCAGATCTTCAAGCGAACGTGGCGCTCCGGCCTTTGGGGCCTCCGCCTCCGGAGTTGCTCCGGACATATCAAAGTTAGGGACTGGATTCGACATAAGCTCTCTTCTGTTAGTTTTGGTCTCTGGCAGATTTGCTGGAGGGCAATCCCTCCAGCAGGATATCAGTAGCCGGCGGTGAAGACGACGCGCATGACTTCTTGCGGGTCGGTCACACCGGACAACACTTTGTAAAGGCCATCTTCGCGGAGTTCCTTCATGCCGTTGGCCTTCGCAGCATCCTTGACGTCAGCGAGCGGGGCACGGCGAACGACGAGTTCCGCGATTTCCGCATTCATAAGCATCAGCTCGTGAATGCCGGTTCGTCCGCGGTATCCGGTCATGCGGCAGTTGTCGCAACCCACCGGCCGATAGATGGTGATCATCTCCTCAGGGTCGGTCACGTTCATACCGAATCGGCGCAGATCCATGGCCGGAACCTCGTACGGCTCCTTACAATCCGAGCACAGACGTCGGGCAAGCCGCTGGGCGAGAACGCCGATGACGGTTGCCGAGATCAGGTACGGCTCGACGCCCATGTCGATCATACGCAGGGTAGCCGACGGAGCATCGTTCGTGTGGAGCGTGGAAAGCACCAAGTGACCCGTCAGCGACGCCTCAATGGCGATTTCCGCCGTTTCAAGGTCACGCATTTCACCAACCATGATGATGTCGGGGTCTTGCCGGAGGAACGCGCGGAGGCCCGTGGCAAAGGTGAGACCCGCCTTTCTGTTCACCTGAACCTGGGCGATACCGTTGAGCTGGTACTCGATCGGGTCTTCGACGGTGATGATGTTGACGCCGACGGTGTTTAGCCGGTTCAAAACCGAATACTGCGTGGTCGTCTTGCCAGAACCCGTGGGCCCCGTGCAGAGGAACATACCGTTCGGCTGGCTGGTGAGTTCTTCGATTTTGAGCTGATGCTCATCGGTGAATCCGAGCTTCTCAAGACCGATCATGACGCTCGACTTATCGAGAATACGCATGACGATCTTCTCGCCAAACGGCGTGGGGATCGACGACACACGAAGATCGTATTCCTTGCCTTCGCTGCGGATTTCGATACGGCCGTCCTGCGGGATCCGCCGTTCGGCGATGTTCATGTCCGCCATGATCTTCAAACGCGAGATCAAGGCCGCCATGAGGTTCCGTGGAACCGTCATCGCCTCCATCAACACGCCGTCGACCCGGTACCGGATCCGAACCATCTTCTGTTGGGGCTCGACGTGAATGTCCGATGCGCGGTCGACGATCGCTTGCTGGATCAACGCGTTGGCCAGCTTGATGATCGGAGCCTGTTCGGCCATCTTCTCGCCGTCGTCCTGCTCAACATCTTCCGATACAGGGCGGGCGATCTGGGCGCTCGCAATGGCGCTGCGGATATCACTGCCAAAGTTCGTGTTGCTGACGGCCCCGGCCTGTTGGGATACCGCCGAGCCCGCGGCCATGGCGGTGTTTGCCGCAGAGTTGATCGCCGACGAGCCGCCGTAATACTTGCGGATCGCATCCTCGATCGCCGCGGGCAGGGCCATAACGGGGATCGCACGGCAACCGGAAGCCAACCGAACATCGTCGAGCGCCTGGATGTTCGTCACATCCGACATCGCGACGTAAAGCGTGTTGCCTTCTTTCTTGACCGGAATAATCGAGTGATTCTTGGCGATCTGCTCGCGAACCACGTTGATGGCGCTGCTCTCCACCGGGAATCGGTCGAGATCGACGAAGTTGTAGCCCATCTCCTGAGCCTTGGCCATCGCCACTTCGCGCTCGCCAACCATGCCGAGCTGAACCAAAATCTTGCCTAAGTCAGCCTGATTCGTCTGTTGCTGAACTTTCTTGGCCTCAGCCTCTTGGTCATCTTTAAGATAACCCTTCTGCTTCAACCAGTCTGCCATCGGCATCCGCGGTAACGCCATCTACCATCCACCCCACTCGGTCCAAACAAACGCCACGATCACGACGCATTCCGCGACCATAGGCGGTTATTGTAGACCATTCGGCCCAAAATTCCGCCAAGGCTTGACCGGAACGTCATCCTTTTATCAGGACGGGAACCGGCTGGCCGCTGGTTCGGCCCCTCACCTACCGTTTTCGTAGGTTTTCCACCAAGGTGGGAACTTTGGTTGAAATGCCCTGCGTAGGCATAGTCGGTCCGTGCCCAAAAGGCACAAGATCTCCTAAGACACTCGAGGGCTGACCCTGGCAGCCCTTTTATTTTCCGGACCTCGGTTCGGTTTTGGTTTGGATGGCTCGTTGCAGATGTTGTTTGCGGGGTGAGGAATCACCGCGTGGGAACGTATAATGTAGATGCTGAGGAGCGTTGCGATCCCTCTCCGGGACCAGGCTCAGCCATCGAAACCGCGCTCGCAATCTGATCGGTTGCGGGCGCATTTTTTGTTTCCGCTACCGGCAAACGGAGACCAACGCATGAATACGCTCGAAACCAACCTCAAAGTCGATTTCCACGTCGCTGACCTCGGCCTTGCCGCCTGGGGCCGCAAGGAAATCGCCATCGCCGAAACCGAAATGCCCGGCCTCATGGCCATCCGCGACGAGTTCGCGAAGTCGCAGCCCCTCAAGGGAGCCCGAATCGCCGGCTCGCTGCACATGACCATCCAGACCGCCGTGCTCATCGAGACGCTCAAGGCGCTCGGCGCGGACGTCCGCTGGGCGAGCTGCAATATCTACAGCACGCAAGACCACGCTGCGGCTGCGATCGCCGAAGGTGGAACGCCGGTCTTCGCCTACAAGGGCGAGTCGCTCGATGAGTATTGGGACTACACGCACCGCATCTTCGAATGGGCCGACGGCGGAACGCCGAACATGATCCTAGACGACGGCGGCGACGCGACCCTCCTCATCCTGCTCGGCAGCAAGGCCGAGAAGGATGCGAGCGTGCTCGACAACCCGGGCAGCGAAGAGGAAGTCTGCCTCTTCAACAGCATCAAAAAGAAGCTGGCCGTCGACTCCACGTTCTACGGCCGCATCAAGGCGAACATCAAGGGCGTCAGCGAAGAGACCACGACTGGCGTGCATCGCCTCTACGAGCTTCAGAAGAAGGGCGAGCTTCCCTTCCCGGCGTTCAACGTGAACGACAGCGTCACCAAGTCGAAGTTCGACAACCTGTACGGTTGCCGCGAGTCGCTGGTGGACGGCATCAAGCGCGCGACCGACGTTATGATCGCGGGCAAGGTTGCGGTTGTGTGCGGCTACGGCGACGTGGGCAAGGGCTCGGCCCAGGCCCTCCGAGCACTCAGCGCTCAGGTTTGGATTACCGAGGTCGACCCGATCTGCGCGCTGCAGGCGGCGATGGAAGGCTACCGCGTCGTCACCATGGACTACGCCGCCGAACATGCCGACATCTTCGTCACCTGCACCGGCAACTACCACGTCATCACCCACGCGCACATGGCACGAATGAAGGACCAGGCGATCGTGTGCAACATCGGCCACTTCGACAACGAGATCGACGTCGCCTCGATCGAAGGCTACGCGTGGGAAGAGATCAAGCCCCAGGTCGATCACGTGATCTTCCCCGACGGCCACCGCATCATCCTGCTCGCCAAGGGCCGGCTGGTGAACCTCGGCTGCGCCACCGGCCACCCGAGCTACGTCATGAGTTCGTCCTTCGCCAACCAGACGATCGCCCAGATCGAGCTGTTCACCCGCACGGCCGACTACCCGGTCGGCGTCTACACCCTGCCCAAGCACCTCGACGAGAAAGTCGCCCGGCTGCAGCTGAAAAAGCTCAACGCCCAGCTCAGCGAACTCACCGATGCCCAGGCAGCGTACATCGGCGTTCCCAAGGAAGGCCCGTACAAGACCGAGCACTATCGCTACTGACCCCCCGGCGCGCCCCGCGGCGGGCGCCCCGGGCCGATCCCGACCTGCGATGAGCATGAACTCCTTCCACGCCCGCCAGGGGCGGCCACGGCCTGCAGCACCGGCCAAAGGCCCGGCCGATCGCCACGGCCTGCTGCGCGTCGACCAGCTGCTGGTGGCACAGGGCCTGGCGCCCTCGCGCACCGCGGCGCGGGCGCTGATCGACGCCGGCCGGGTCAGCCATGACGGCCAGGCGGTCGTCAAGGCTGCGCTCGAACTGCCGCCCGATGCCCGCCTCGCGGTCACCCCCGACGACAGCGACCGCTTCGTCTCGCGCGGTGCGCTGAAGCTCGAAGGCGCCTTGAAGCGCAGCCTGCTCGATGTCCACGGCATCACCTGCCTCGACATCGGCCAATCCACCGGCGGTTTCACCGACTGCCTGCTGCAGGCGGGGGCGGCAAAGGTGATCGGGGTGGAGGTGGGCCACGGCCAGCTCCACCCGCGCCTGCGCAAGGACGGCCGCTGCGTCACGCGCGAAGGCCTCAACGCCCGCCAGCTCACCGCCGCCGACCTCGGCGCGGATTTCCCGCCGCAAGGCTTCGACCTGCTGGTGTGCGACGCCAGCTTCATCTCGCTCGCCCTGCTGCTGTCGCAGTGGCCAGCGCTGCTCGCGCCCGGCGGCCACGTGCTGGCGCTGGTGAAACCGCAATTCGAAGTCGGCCCGCAGGGCCTCGCCAAGGGCGGCATCGTGCGCGATGCGGCACTGTACGCCGAGGTCGAGGCAAAGCTGCGCGCCGCCGCCCACGCCGCCGGGCTGATCATCCTCGACTGGTTCGATTCACCGATCAGCGGCGGCGACGGCAACCGCGAATTTTTCTTCCATGCCATCCGCACACCGGCTGGCGACACCGATCCGGACACCCCATGAGCACCGAAATCTCGATCGAGTTCTTCCCCCCCACCACCGCCGAAGGCGCCGACAAGTTGCGCACCACCTGCGCCCGCCTGGCGGCACTGAAGCCCGCATTCTTTTCGGTCACCTACGGTGCCGGCGGCTCCACCCGCGAGCGCAGCTTCGCCACCGTCCGCGACATCACCGCTGCCGGCTTCGAAGCCGCCCCCCACCTGTCGTGCATCGGCTCCAGCCGCGACAGCATCCGCGCCATCCTGCAGGACTATGCCGATGCCGGCATCGGCCGCATCGTCGCGCTGCGCGGCGACCTGCCCTCGGGCGTACAGGACCCGGGCGAATTCCGCTACGCCAACGAACTGGTCGAATTCATCCGCGCCGAAACCGGCGGCCGCTTCCGCATCGAAGTCGCCGCCTACCCCGAGTGGCATCCGCAGGCGAAAAGCCCAAAAGACGATCTGCTCGCCTTCAAGCGCAAGGTCGCGGCCGGCGCCGACGCAGCGATCACGCAGTACTTCTACAACCTCGACGCCTACCTGCACTTCGTCGATGCGGCGCGCAAGATGGGCATCGACATCCCGATCGTGCCCGGGATCATGCCGGTCGGCAGCTTCAGCAAGCTCGCCCGCTTCTCCGACGCCTGCGGCGCCGAGATCCCGCGCTGGATGCGCAAGACCTTCGAGAGCTACGGCGACGATGCCGAATCGGTGCGCGCGTTTGGTCTCGACGTGGTGACCCGGCTGTGCGAACGCCTGATCGCCGAAGGCGCACCCGGCCTCCACTTCTACAGCATGAACATGGCCGGCCCCACGACCGAGATCTGCCGCCGCCTCGGCCTCGCCGCCTGAACCACCGCCTCCGGACCGGGTTTCCGCAGCGGGCCGGCGCCGTTGCTCAGCGCCGGCTGCCGCCGCCGAACAAGGAGCCGAGCAGGCCGCGCACGATCTGGCGGCCGATGCTGCTGCCGATGGTGCGCGTCACCGTCTTCGCCGCGATCTGCACGAGGCCGTCGCGCTGCCCGCCACGCGGCCCGGTCGAGCCGAACAGGATGTCG
>JANJUB010000157.1 GCA_024710805.1 Fimbriimonadaceae bacterium
CGTCATGACCGCCGACAGCCGCCATGTGATGATGTGCCGGACCTCGACTGTCTACGGATATGACCTTGATTCGGGACAAGACGTGGCCCGGTTCTTTGTCATTCCCGGCACCAAGTTCGCGGTCTCGGCGGTGTCGACCTACGGCGAGCAGATGCTCATCGTCGCGAGCGCGACTCAGGTCGGGGTGTATGTGTTCGATGGCTCGGGCTGGGTCATCGCTCAGACCCTTTCGGGCTTCTCCGACATCGCGTCGATCGCTCCTTCGCCGAATGGCCGGTGGCTCTCTGTCACCGACATCGGCAGCGATACGCTGAAGGTGTTCGACCTGCAGACGCTTTCTACCGTCCCTTTAGCGACGCGAAAAGTGATCGATGCTCGCGCCCAAGCCTACAGCCCAAACTCCGGCATTCTCTACGTGGGCGACGACCTGGGCCAGATCACCCCGGTGAGCACCACGACCTGGAACCTTGGCAGCCACTTCTCGGTGGCGGACGACGTGCGGAGCCTGCTCGTGTCGCCAACCGGCACACACATTTGGGTGGGATTAACCAACCAACTCCAACGCCGACTCGTGAGCGGGACCTTTGAGCTCGGTGTTCCGCTGTCGAGTGCGCCGACGTATGTCGGAAGAGACGCCTTAGGACGGGTCCACTGCAATGGCAGCGCAGCTCGCTCGGTTTACGTGCGTCCCGACGACTCGGTGGATTACGTGCCGGGCCACTACCGAGACATCAACGCACTCGCCGTAGCCCTCTCGGGCACTCAGCTTGCCACCGGCGGAAGCACGGGTGAGCCGATTTTGCGGGTCTGGAATCCGAACGGTAGCGAGCGGTGGTGGCTCGATCCGGACGGAACTCCCATCGAAGCCGTGGCCTACGCACCGACGTCGCTCAGCCTCGCCGTCGCGACCAGCGCCGGTGCCAGCGGAAAGGTGAAGATTTTCAACACCAGCGGAGTGCAGACGAATCCCACGCCCATCACGCAAGCCAATGTGCCCAAGGCGATCGCCTACAGCACGAGTCTGCCAACCCACGGCCCGGTGGTCGCCTTCGGAAACGGGATCGTCACCCGCCTGTATCGGGTGAACACGAACACGTTCCTGAACGACCTGGGCAATCATAGCGGTGCCATCACGGCCATCGCATTCTCACGAGACGGAAGCCGCATCGCGACCGGCGGAGCCGATGGCATAGTGAACGTGTTCAAAGTGGACACGACGGCCACTTGGGGACTGGTGACGAGCTACGCCATGGGTGGCTCGATTCTCGAACTGACATTCGACTCGACGGGGACCTTCCTTTATGCAGCCTCGACGACGGCCACCAACGGGCTTCGCTCCCTGATCAAGGCTGGGGGCGGCACCGAATCCTGGAATGAGCACCGGGTATTCGACGCCGACACTGTGGTGGGCAATGTGCGAGATCTGGCACTCTCACGCGACGGCCGCGTGATCGTCGTGACTGGCGACGCGGCCACGACCTTCCTGCTGGCGGGCTCCTTTGCCCCGATGCTGACTTGGCTTGTCGATGCTCAGTTCACGGAGATCGAGTTCAGCGCGACGAACCACGACCTGTACGCGGTTCGCGATCGGACGCTTTACAGCTTGAGAAACCCGTATCCGACGTTCGTCAGCACGCTGAGCGTGAGTCCGACCAGCGTCAACAAGGGACAGAGCGCGACCCTGACGGTCAACCTCACCAAGTCGGCGCCAGCGGGCGGAGTTACCGTCCTGCTCTACGACTACACGACCTCGGTTCTGACGCCAGCCAACGTCTACATCCCAGCGGGACAGTACTCGGGGACTGTACAGTTACTGACGGTCGCCGCGAGTAAGGCAGGCACGTATACAATCACCGCCAAGCTCTTTGGCTCCGCGGTGAACACACAAGTGACGATCAATCCGTAGGAAGAATAATCATGAAGCGCACAAAACTCACGCTCGCTCTGCTTGGCACATTTGCTCTCGGTGGTATCGCCGCTACCCAGCTTGATCAGCTGATCAAGATCGGCGGAGTCGCGGCCGTTGTGAACAACTTCGGCAAGGACATGAACAAAGGCATCAACGGCCTGACCGGCCACAAGGACACTGCCCGGATGAAGACCAAGGTTGTGACCATTCTGTCCGTCGGTCTGGGCCGAAGCAGTGCGGTCGGTGCCGCTCAGGTCATGGGCCCCCCCGCGCTGGTCGACAAGGTGGCGGCAGTTGCTCAGCCCGAGGCTGACCTGCTCGGTGGCACGATCCGGCTGAAGGCGCTCATTCCGGTGAGCAGCAAGGACGTCGTCAAGTCGATCCGCAAGGTCGACGGCGTGGCGGTCACCGGCATCGTCGACATCAAGCTGTAGGCAAGTGCCAGGGTGGCAACACCCACTTGCGAATGATCCAGGGGCACACCAGGGCCCCTAGGAGCCATGCGCCGACCGTGCCCTTGCGGAACTCGTTCTCATCGATCCCGATCTGTTCTTGCGTGACGCGGTCAGGGATAGGTCCAACTTCCATTGACTGAAATTCAGCATTTCGGATCGCATTCTCAACCTCGCGCGGAACCAGCGGGGGCACCGAGACTCCGCGCTTGGCCATGTCGCTTTGTACTTGGGTGTGCTCGTTCAGCATCTGCGTCGTGATGTTCCGAAACCGCTCAGGGATTTCTTCACGCTTGGCCCGGCGGCTGTTTCGGTAGGCGAGCTCGCGTTTCCACCACTCTGCGGTTACCGCCTTCTGAGCGGGCACCGCGACTTGGGAGTGATACGCGCTGATGATGAGGCCCAGGGCCACGACTTCGGGGATGACGCTGAGAGCAGTGGGCCACATGGGGAGCTTGAAGGCGGCCGCCTGAAGGGCTCCAATCAGAACCATCGCTCCGGCCATGAGAGCCAACCCAAGCACAAGGAAGACCATCCACGTCAGTGCCGCCATGCCCGCGTCCCCGCCCTTGCCACCTGAGAGAACCAGTGTGATTACGCCTCCACCGGCGATCAAGACGAGCATCACGAGAGAGATCTTGCCCAGCGGACCCACGGCCGCCCAGCAGCGGGCTCGGATCGCGAGCATGACGAGTGCCAAGCCTAAACCGATGAATCCGCCCATGAGGAGCATTGCCGCATTCTAGCCCAGAGAGATTGGCTATGCTAGTGCGCAATGTCGGATGACTCGAAGCTGAGTCGGTTGAAGTGGGGATTACCTCCCGCTGCCGGTCTACTGGCATGGCTTGCCTTGGGAGGCGTCACCGCCGACCAGCGCATCGTCGGCTGCGTCTTCGCAATCACGGTTGCCCTGTGGATGCTCGAGCTGCTTCCTTACGCGATGACCGCGCTGCTCAGCACGGCGGCACTGGTGGTGTTCGCGGGGGTTGACGAGAAGAAGGCGTTCGGAGCCTATGGTGACCCGATCATCCCGCTCTTCATCGGCAGCTTCATGCTCGCCAAGGCCATGGAACTCTCCAAGCTCAGCGACCGGATCGCGTGGGCGATCCTCGGCCGGAATTGGGCCACTGCCAGCTCGTCCCGGCTTCTGCTCGCCATGGGCGGGCTGACGTGTCTCATTTCGCTCTTCGTCTCAAACACCGCCACGACCGCCGTGTTTCTACCGATTGGCCTGAGCATGCTCAGCGCCATCAAGCGCGCTGACTCCAGCCGTTACCCGGTCGCGATGATGCTCATGCTTACCTGGGGGTCAAGCGTGGCTGTCGGCGTAACCGTCGGCACGCCCCCTAATCTCATCGCTTTGGGGATGCTCGAATCCACGGCCAACGTAAAGATCTCGTTCACCCAGTGGATGACCTTCGGGATGCCGATCACGCTCGCGATGGTCATCGGCAGCTGGCTCGTGCTGCAATGGCGCTACGGACGCCCGCAGTTGGAAACCTCGGAGGCGCGGGCGCTGGCCCAGTCGAGGGCTCGCGAGATGGGCCGAGTCTCGGTCGCCGAACGGAACACGATCATCGCGTTCTCGGTGGCGATGGCGATGTGGATCGTGCCGGACATGTCGGCGGCGGTTCTAGGCGCCGATCATCTCGCCGCGAAGTGGATGCAGACGCACATCACCGCTGCGGTGGCGGCGCTCGCCGGAGCGGCGTTGCTGTTCACCTTGCCCGCCTCGGGGAAGGATCGGTTCACTTGGCGGCAGGCAACGACGATCGACTGGGGGACCATCATCCTCTTCGGCGGCGGCATCGCGCTGGGGCAGGCGATGTTCGCGAGCGGGCTGGCGAAGACGCTTGGTGAGGCCGCGGCACGGGCTTCCGGGGCAAACACCCTGTGGACGATCACGGCGCTGTGCATCGTGGCCGCGATTCTGCTCAGCGAACTCGCCAGCAATACCGCCGCGGCAACCACTCTGATTCCGGTCGCCATGGGCTTGGCCGAGGGAGCAGGAGTCTCCCCGGTGGCTCCCGCGCTCGGGGTGGCGATCGGGGCGAGCTTCGGTTTCATGCTGCCGGTGAGCACCGCGCCGAATGCGATCGTCTACTCGTCGGGGCTGGTGCCCTCGCGCGAGATGCTCACGTCCGGGATCCTGATCGATATCATCGGCTTTGTGGTGACACTTCTGGGGCTGTGGCTGATCTTGCCGTGGATGGGGCTGGTATAGGTTCCGATACGGCCCCCCCCTAGTGCGGAGCCAACGTCCACTCGACCGAAGGCGTACAATTAGCATGTGAGCGTATTTGCCACGATCCCCGAGGCCCTTGAACTCCTTCGCGCTGGTCGCATGATCATCGTCGTCGATGATCCCGACCGCGAGAATGAGGGCGACCTTGTCGTCGCCGGGCCGCACTGCACCCCCGAGATCATGAACTTCATGATCACCCACGGGCGAGGCGTCCCCTTCATTCCCACGACCGAGCAGAGGCTGCAGGAACTCGACATCCCGATGATGACGAAGCACAACACCGCCCGCTACGGGACGGCGATGGCGGAGACGGTCGATGCGATCCGGGGTGCGACCACCGGCGTGTCCGCTTCGGACCGTGCGCTCACCGTGCAGGTGTTCTGCGACCCCGAGGCGAAGCCGAGCGACCTCGGCCGCCCGGGTCACATCATCCCGCTTCGGGCCGAAGAAGGCGGCGTCCTTCGCCGTGCTGGCCACACCGAGGCGATCGTCGATCTCATGGACCTCGCCGGCTTCGCCAAGGTGGGCGTAGGGTGCGAGATCATCGGCGACGACGGTGAAATGATGCGTCTCCCCGCCTTGATCGAGTTTGCCGAGAAGCATGGTTTCAAGATCGTGACCATCGCCGACCTCATCGCTTACCGCCGACGGACCGAGAAACTCGTCGAGCGCGTGGCCGGGCCGATCGACTTTCCGACCAAGTTTGGGCACTTCAAGTTGTACTGTTACGAGCCGCTCGTCGAGCGAGAGCCGTACATCGCGATCGTCAAGGGCGACGTGTGCACCGAGGAGCCGGTACTGGTGCGGATGCATTCCAGCTGTCTCACGGGCGACTTGATGGGCTCCCTTCGCTGCGATTGCGGCGACCAACTGGAGATGTCTCTGCGGCGGATCGAAGAGGCGGGTCGGGGCGTGGTCGTCTACATCGCTCAAGAGGGTCGGGGTATCGGTATCGCGAACAAGCTGCGGGCCTATGAGCTGCAAGATCAGGGCATGGACACGGTCGAGGCGAACATCGCGCTGGGCTTCAAGGCCGACCTCCGCGACTACGGACTAGGAGCGCAAGTGCTCGCCGATCTCGGCTTACGACGCCTTAAGCTGATGACCAACAACCCCAAGAAGATGGCGGGATTGACCGGCTACGGGCTCGAGATCGTCGAGCAGGTGCCGCTGATCGCGGAGTTGATCGAGCCGCGCGAGAAGTACCTTGAGACGAAGCGCGACAAGATGGGACACCTGCTCCCGGAAGAGAGCTAGAACTGTTGGACGTGGCTTTCGGCAGCTGAATGCTCGCGGAGTTGCCGATTCTCCTGGGCGAGACTGTCCAGGGTGATCGCTTGTTGCATGACCAGTTGCTTGAGCTGTTCGACCTCGAGCCGCAGCGGGTCGTCCGTCCGGGTTCGATTCTCGTGGATGATCTTCGCCATCGTCTGCTGATGCTTGATCAGCATGTACACGATCGGGATGAGCGCGCAGATCACCAGCGCCATCGCGGCAAGAACTTCGTCGTTCATGAGTTCAACCGCTCGTGGAGGTTCTGCGGTGCGGGCGGTGGGGCCATCAGTTGTCCTTGCTTGGTCAGGAAGTCATCCATCTGCAGCGCTTGCTGATTGACGATCTCTTTGAGCTGTTGAACCTCACGGCGCAGTTCTGCGATTTCGTGGACACCGGTCGGGTGGTTCTGACGCATGATCTCCGCCATGCGCCGTTGGTGTTGGGTCAGGATCGCGACGATGGGAATCATCAGCGCCGTGATCGGAATCATAAGTGCGAAGTAGCCTTCCATGTCTAGAACTGTTTGACGTTGGTCTCGGCCCCGGGGATGCGCAGGGCGTTCAGCGCGTTGTCGACGGCGATCGTTTGCTCGTTGAGCAGCATCCGCATATGAGCGACCTCCTGTCTTAACCTCTCGACCTCGCCCATCACCTGCGGGGTCGCGCCCTGCCGATGGACGATCTCTGCCATCTTACGCTGGTGATGCGTCAGGATCGCCACGATCGGAATCAGCAGTGCCGTGACTGGGATGAGAAACTCGAGTTCCATCTTTATATCTCCTGCGCACATTATAGGGAATGGGTTGCAGCGGGAGGTCCCTTGGTCCCACTCGCGAGCGCGACTGCACGACATTCGGGCGGTTCCGAATTGTGGCCGCCGGATGCCGTTGTGCTGGCGTCGTTGAGGCTCAAGTTGGTTCAGCGCGGGCACGTATCGTCCCGCGGCTACGAAGGTCTCTGGGCCCTTACCGCAACGTTTGCTCGGCGATTCGCTCGCGGACAATGTCTGCGAACTCGACGGCGGCCTCGGGAACGAAGAGAAAGAACAGCTCGGGCTCAATCAGCTCCAACTCCATCAGCCGAGGATGTCCGTCCACGTCGACCAGGTCGATGCGTGCGTAGAGCGGAGTTTCGGGCAATGCGGCCATGATGCGCTCCGCAGTCTCGGTCTGCGCGGGGGTGGGCTCGACCACGGTGTACTTGCCCCCAAACTCGATCTGCACGCGGAAGTCTCCGGCTTTGGGCTTCTTCTTCACCGCGTGGCTGAAGAACCCGTCGAAGAAAACGAGCGACGTCTCGCCCTCGACCACGATCCCATCGATGTAGGGCTGAATCAAGACGGTGCCTTTCTCGATGAGCCTTTCGAAGTGAGTCTGCGCTCCCGCCGTGTTTTCTGGCAGTTCGAAGACGAGGGTTTCGTAGGCGCCAGCCGCGACAGTGGGCTTGATGACGATGCTGGACCAGTTCATCGCCTCGGCGGCGACGGCCACATCAATCGGCTCGGTGGCCGCTAGTGAATCAACAATCGGCACGCCCTTGTCCTGCAACTCCAGCAAATACCTCTTGTCGCAGTTCCAACGAATAAGGGCCGGAGAGTTCCAGATCGTTGCCGATTCCGACACTCGGTCGAGCCAGGCCAAGAACTCGGAGAGCCGCAGGTGGTAGTCCCAGGTGGTTCGAATGAGCACGTGCGACGCGTGTGCCCATTCGAAGGCGGGATCATCCCAGGCAACGAGCTTGGCCGGCACTCCGAGTGCCGCGAGCGCATCGAGCAGCGTGAAGTCTTCTTCCGAAAGTTCGAGGGCATTGGTGGAGGTGGCCAAGACCAACATGGTCTCTAGCGTACTGCAGGGTTTCGAGCCATTGCCGCCCCCGGCTCCAGGTTCCAAGCTCGAATCCCTCACAATATTGTTCAGATTCACCCTAACGCACAGAGAAAGAACCTACAATAATCACTAGTGTGGGGAATGCGCCCTGGGGGTATACGGGTTGCCGAACCTAGTCGGAGGACTTGCCGCACTCGTTGCGTTGGCAGCGGGCATCCTTCAGCAGGTTGAACCCGTCGCTACTATAGGGCGCGCGGGCCTCGCATTTTTGCTTGGTTGGCTCTTAACTCAAGTGTGGTACGTGTTCTTTACAGTAAGGGTGGAACGCGGATCAACCGATAAGGGGCCCTCAAGCTCGATGTAGCCGCGACGAACCGGAGGAAAGCAGATCAGATGCCGTTATCAGCCGAACAACTCAAACGGGCTTGGATGGACTTCAAGGTGTACAAGCACGAGTCCGCCCGCGACGACTTGATCAACCACTATTCCTACTTGGTGAAGATCACGTCCGGACGGTTGGTGACCAGTCTGCCCGGAGGACTCGATCGCGAGGATCTCATCGGCGCCGGCGTCATCGGCCTCGTCAAGAGCGTCGACCAGTTCGACCCCACCCGCGACGTCAAGTTTGAAACCTACGCCATTGCTTTAATCCGTGGCGCGATCTTAGAGATGCTCCGCGACGAGGACTGGGTTCCGCGCTCGATCCGCGAGAAGCTGAAGGCGCTGGACCGAACGATGATGAGCCTCGAGACCAAGCTTGGCCGTCCCGCTACCGGGCATGAAGTTGCCGAGACCATGGGCCTCACGATCGAAGAGGTCAACGAACTGCTGGTCCGCATGGGCCGCACGAACATCTACTCGCTCGACGACATCCTCTCTACCGGTGACGGCGATGATCACGTCCACTTCGTGGAGCTGATCGAAGATGAAACGGCCAATCCGGGAGCCGAAGTTGAGGGTCGCGAGATTCGTCGCATGCTGGCTTCGGGGGTCGACCGACTCCCCGAACGCGAGCGGTTGGTGATCGCGCTGTACTATTTCGAGGGTCTCACCTTCAAAGAAATCGGCAAAGTGCTGACGGTCAGCGAATCGCGGGTGTACCAACTGCACACCCAGGCGATGAACCGGCTGCGCAACTTTATTCAGGCGGAGGGCGGAGTCTCCGCCAAATGACCCTTGGGCGAAATCGAGCGGGTGCACCGGCTAGGGGCCTTGCCATCGCTGCCACGAGTCGGTGAGGGCCAGCGCGAGCGGGGAAGGCCCGACACTCACCGCGAGCCGCGAGAGGACTCGCTGGACCTGACCAAGGTCCCGGACGATGAGCAAGAAGACGTTGCTCCGGTTTCTCCCGACCTGGTAGAACCGCCGTATCATCTCGATATCGAAGCCTAGGGGCACGTTTTGTGCGTCCGAAGCGTTATTCAACGATGCAGCCTGACGCAAGGAAGCGCGGCATCTACTAAAATTACTAGGAACAATATGTTCGGGGGCAATCGTTTGAAGACGCACAACACCAGTCTCATGATCGGCGCCATCGCAGGGTTCGCCGCCTGCGGCTTGATCTTTGGAGTCAGCGGCTGCGGCAAAGGCGCAGACGTTATCGCCGTCATTAACGGCGAGCCGATTACCGAGAAAGAGTACTACAGCTATCTTGAGTTCAAGCCCGAGGTTCGAGTCGCTACCGCGAACGGAGTCGCGAGCCTCCGAACCGCGGAGGTTCTCGGCTTCCAAGCCATGCAGGATCTGATCGCGCAGAAGGTCACGATGCAGCTGGCGAAGGACAACAAGATCTATCCGACCGAGGACGAGATCAACAAGGAGCTCGAGTTTCTCAAGAAGCTGAATCCCAACTTCCTCACGCAACGCACTGCGATGGGTCTCACGTTCGACATGATCCGTCAGAGCATCACCTTGGACCTCATCCAGGAGAAGATGCTCACGAAGGATGTGACCGTCACCCTTGCGGAAGCCGAGAAGTACGTCAAGGATAATCCGAAGGAGTTCATCGATCCGGCTCGCGTCGACCTCTCTTACATCAAGGTAAGCGACGAGCGAACCAAGACCCAGGTCGATCGAGAACTTTCCAGCGGCACGAGCTTCACCCAGGTCGCGGTCAACTACTCGGAGGCACCGGATGCGAAAAGCACCAATGGCAAGCTGATCGATCGGCTGTCCGGCGGGGCCCCAAAGACTTCAGACCTTCCTACTGAAGTCCAGAAGGCGATCGCCAACTTCCAAGGCGGCGAAACGACTGATTGGATTCGGTTCGTCGATGGTTGGGGCAAGTTCTACGTCCACAAGAAAACGGCCGAAAAGCCGATTACCATGGACGACACCAAGAAGGAAGCCCTGCGCCGGCAGCTCGCCAAGATCAAGGGTGCCCAAGGCAAGGACATCAACCGCCAAGTGCTGACGAAGCTGAAGGACAGCAAAGTCGATGTGAACAAGACCGCATTCCAAGAAATGTGGAAGGCCGCCTACAAGCGGTTCATGGCCGAGAACAAGCTGGAAGGCTTGACCGGTTCCCGAGACGCCCAGTAGAGAACGAACTGGCGCGAGTAGAACAGGGCACGAGGTAAAACCTCGTGCCCTGTTGCCCTGTCACTTCGGTCGCCAAGCCCTCAAACCGGTAGAATTCGGGCATGGTTCGCGGAATCTTCAACTACCCCCTTCCCGCCAATGAGCCCGTGCTGAGCTACGCTCCCGGCTCCCCCGAACGAGCTCGCCAGCAGGCTGCCCTCGCCGAACTCAAAGGCCAGGTCGCCGATGTGCCGATGTTCATCGGTGGTGAGGAAGTGCGAACCGGAAATCTCGGCGACCTACGCCCACCCCACGAGCACGCCCACCTGTTGGGCCAGTTCCACAAGGGTGACGCCAGCCACGTCCGCAAGGCCATCGAAGCCGCGCTGGCTGCCAAGCCGGCATGGGAGGCTATGAGCTGGGAGAACCGCGCGCAAATCTTCCTCAAGGCCGCCGACCTGATCGCCACCAAGTACCGCCCGTACATGAACGGCACGACGATGCTCGGCCAGAGCAAGAACGCCTTCCAGGCCGAGATCGACAGCGCCTGCGAGATCATCGACTTTCTGCGCTTCAATGTCCACTTCCTCGACGAGATCTACCGCCAGCAGCCGGTCAGCTCGCCGGGAATCCACAACCGCATGGAGTACCGTCCACTCGAAGGGTTCGTGCTTGCGATCACGCCGTTCAACTTCACGGCCATCGCTGGCAACCTGCCGACCGCGCCCGCCATGTGCGGAAACGTGGTCGTCTGGAAGCCCGCCAACACCCAGATCTACAGCGCGAACATGATCATGAAGGTGCTCCGCGAGGCGGGTTTGCCCGACGGCGTCATCAACCTCGTGTTCACCGACGGCCCGACCGTAGGCGGGGTCTGTTTCGCCGATCCGCACTTCGCCGGCGTGCACTTCACCGGCTCGACCGGCACGTTCAATCGGATGTGGCGTTCGATTGCCGAGAACCTCGACAACTACCGCTCCTATCCGCGCATCGTGGGCGAGACCGGCGGCAAGGACTTCGTCATGGTGCATCCGTCCGCCGATGTCGACGTGGTGGTGACGGCCCTGCTGCGAGGCGCCTTCGAGTATCAGGGCCAGAAGTGCTCGGCCGCTTCGCGCGCCTACCTGCCATCGAACCTCGCCGCGCAGATCAAGGAGAAGCTCGTCGCCGGGATCAAGACCTTCAAGATGGGTTCGGTCGAGGACTTCTCGAACTTCGTCAACGCGGTCATCGACGAGAAGGCGTTCGACAGCATCGCGAAGTACATCGCCGGCGCCAAGACCGATCCTAACGCCGAGATCCTCGTCGGTGGCGGCTACGACAAGTCGGTGGGCTACTTCATCGAGCCGACCGTCATCGAAGCCAAGCAGCCCCGCACGACGACCATGTGCGAGGAGATCTTCGGCCCGGTGCTCACGATCTACGTTTACGACGAGGACAAGTACGAGGAGACGCTCGATATCCTCGACACGACGTCGCCGTATGCCCTGACAGGCGCGATCATCTCGCAGGACCGAGCCGCGATCGACACCGCCGTGTGGAAGCTCCGCAACAGCGCGGGCAACTTCTACATCAACGACAAGCCCACCGGCGCGGTCGTCGGTCAGCAGCCGTTCGGCGGAGCCCGCGTCTCGGGCACCAATGACAAGGCGGGTTCGGCACTGAACCTCTTTCGCTGGCTCAGCGCCCGAACGATCAAGGAAACGTTCGTGCCGCCGACCGACTATCGCTATCCGTTCTTGGGGTAGTTGCAATGCAGAAAACCCTCTCCTCGTTAGAGGAGAGGGCCAGTGAGCAGAGCGACCTGGAGTTAACCCTTCGCCTCTAACTCCTTCACCAGCGCTTCCAAGCTCTTTTTCAGCTCTGGATCCTGCACCTTGGTGACGACATTCTTCACCGCGGCGGCGTGGGCGTAGTCCAGCGCCTTTGCGGGATCGACCGCCACGTGGGGCGTGACCCCGGTGCCTTCCCAGTTGGTCTTCGTGTACGGGTTGATGGCACGGCCGGTGGGGATGAAGCACGAGAAGTGATCGCCCAGCCGAACCACACCGCCAGGATTGGCCCCTCCCCACGTATTCGAGCCCACGAGCGTTGCCCGCTTCAATTGCTGCAGGTTGTAGCTGCACTCTTCCGCTCCCGACCCGGTGCGCTTGCTGACCAGCACAAACACGGGTCGGTCGAGATAGCGTGGGGCAGGTAGCTTCTCCAAGGTCCAGAACTCCTCCGTTCGGTTGCCCTCGCGGAAGTAGATGCTGTTGAGGTGCACCGGCTTTTCACCGAAGAAGTAGCTGCAGAAGAGCTGAACCCCAGCCGGATGGCCGCCACCGTTGTCGCGTAGATCGATGATCATGGCGTCCGTATTGGAGAGGAACTTCATCACCCCCTCCACCGGTCGCGCCATGTCCTCCGGACTGCCGAAGAAGTTGAACTTAACGTAACCCACGTTGCCAGGCAGCCGTTCGACCTTTTCAAAGCCGGAGTTGACGAATCGCGTCTGGAAGGATTGTCGCTCGATTTCCTCCTGCGATGGCTCGCGCGGGTTCTGCCGGGGCGGCAACGGAGTTGCCGAGTAGCGGAATCGCAGGTGAGCGTCGGTGACATTCGCCTTGAGAATCTCGTTGACCTTCGCTGAGAAGGTGTTGGGGTCGGTGATCTGCTTGTAATCGTCTTTCTTGCGCCAATCGGCGAGCGCACCCTCGACCTTCTTCGCAATGTCGGGCATCACGTAGCGAGCATTCATTTCACGCACGAGATTGTCCATGACAGAGTCCTTCGTCGTTTGGTCGAGGTTTGCCACCAGTGCCGAAAAGGGATTCAGCAACAGGGCAGAAATGAGGGTGGTGGTGATCATGGTTGGGCTTCCTTGTTGGTTTGGGATTGGACTCCTCGCAAGAGGAGATCGAGCATCGGAGCCAGTCGCGTGCGAATGCCATCGGGATTGCCGAGTTCGCGAACGCTAAGGCTGTAGGGCAGAAATGCGTTGGTCGCCAGCAGCATTGCCTCTGCTGTCGATGGTGGGTCGGCGACCGCGAACTGGCCGGTGAGCGTGCCCTCGTGAAGGACCGCCGCGATCAGGTCGCGTTCGACATTGAAGTAGTGCTGCCGGCGAGTCATGTAAGCAGGCCGGACGACTTCGAACAGTTCGTCGAGACTCTGGTGGTAGGCCTGGACCTGCTCCACTCGGCCCATCACACGCCGCTCGAGCATCTGGCGCAGTCGCTCTGCCGGATGCGCGGAGGAGTCCGCAAGGCGTTCGAGTTCGGCATGCACCGACTCCACAACCCGGCCGATCGACGAGAGTCCGACATCCTCCTTCCCGGAGAAGTAGAGGTAAAGGGTCCGCTTGCTTAGCCGAGCTTCCTTGGCCAGGTCGTCCATGGTCATCTTGCGAAATCCGTAGCGGGACATGATCCGGTCGCAGGCATCGAGGATCGTCTCTCGGGTCTCAGGCTTGGGGGTTGTTCGGGTTGATGCGACGGCAGCCATGTCCAATATGATACATCACTGCACGAAAAACGTATTGCGTGCAATAAGTCATTGGGCCTACGTTGAACCTGCCGGAATGCTGGGCCCTGGTCTCCTTAACAATCTTCACATTCCCATAACCTTCCGTTGAAGATTCCTTAACATCCCTCCTCCACCATGGCCCGTGGGAGGAGGAACTATGCCCAATCTTCACAAGAGGTCTTGGCTCATGCTGGCGACGATCGCGCTCGGCGCATCGCTCGTAGGGGCCCAGGATCAAAAGTCAACAGAGATCAAACCCGCTACCAAGGACAACAAGACTCGGGTCGCGAGCGCCATGGCACCGCGATTGGCCGAGGTGACCAAGCTGCGCGAGCGCGCAAATGCCGTAACCGGCAAGATCGGCGAACTTGCCGCCAGCGGCAAACTGAACACGAGCGACGAGACGGTCGCCGCCCTCAAGGAACTGGTTCAGGAGCTCGCCCAAATCAACGAGCACCTGAAGAAGATGCAGGACGAGATCGAAGACATCAAGGGATGGATCGAGGGGCAGAACGAGAACCTGCCGATCATCGCTCAGGATATCAGCGACCTCAAGAAGTTCAAGAACGGCTCGTATCTGCAGGTCCAGTATTCGGACGCGCAGAACAACGCGGGCACGCCCCGTCCGAACGATGGCTTCAATATGCGCCGCACGCGCTTCAGCCACACCGGCACCATCGACTCGCGAACCAGCTACAAGATGGCGGTCGACTTCAGCTCGGGATCCCAGCGTCTGGGGGCCGAACTCAAGGACGCACAGATCATCTACGACATTGAACCCAGCGGTGACAAAGTAGGCACCCAGCTTTTGGCCGGCCAGCAGAACATCCCGTTGGGCTACGAACTCGAGCGCTCGTCGACGGAGCGCGAGTTCCCCGAGAGAACGGCGTACAACCGGATCATGCTTGCGGGCGAGCGCGGTCGCGGCGTCTACGTCCGACACGGCATCAACGAGAATCTCGTGGTCCATGCCGGTACGTGGAACAGCCTCACCTACAGCGACCCGCAGCAGGTCGAAGCCAACACATTCCGCAACCTGTCGGGTACGCGTCTGGCCTACCACGCCGGTTTGAAGTACTCGACGCCAACGTATGAGCTCGGCTTGAGCGGCTTCTTCGGTTACCGAAACGGCATCACCTTCACCCCGACCGGCGGGGCCGCGGTGACCACGCCCTCGGGTGATCGTCGGTTCTTCTACATCGATGGCGCCTACATCATCAATCCGCAGTGGACGGTTCGCGGCGAGATGATGATCGGCAACGATCGCGTTCCCACCTTTAGCGGAAGCGGGGCCAGCCGGCGCACCAACATGCAGTTCGGCACCGTTCGCGGCAATCACCTCCAGGTGAGCTACATGCCCAACTACCGCAACACGATCAGCGCCCGAGTCGAGTTCTTTGACCCGAACACCGGTGTCAACGACAACACCCAAGCGTGGGGCCTTGCTTGGTCCTACATGTTCAATCCAGGGATGCGCCTCACGTTCGCCCATGAGGTCTTCAAGGAGCAGGGCGTCGACGTGAAGAACAACCAAACGACCATCCGCCTTCAGGTGCGGTTCTAAAGGAGATCATCATGCTCACCACACTCATTGCGGCAACCATGCTGACCGGCCAATCAGGCTCAGTCACGATCAAGGGCTCGGACACGCTGCTGATCATCAATCAGCGGTGGGCAGAAGCCTACGGCAAGTCGAATCCGAACGTCTCGGTCAGCGTGACGGGCGGCGGCTCCTCTATCGGAATCCGCGCCTTCATCAACCGGGTCGCTGACATCTGCGCTTCCTCGCGGAAGATGAAGGCGAGCGAAATCGGCAGTGCGAGAAGCAACCGGGCGATTGCCAACGAGATCCCGGTCGCGCTCGATGGCTTGGCCATTCTCGTCCACGCATCGAATCCGGTGAAGTCGCTGACGATGGACGAACTTCGACGGATCTACATCGGCCAGATCAAGAACTGGAGTGAACTCGGCGGCTCGAACTCGCCGATCACGGTGTACAGTCGCGACAGCAACTCGGGGACCTATGGCTTCTTCCAGGAGAAGGTGCTTCGCAACCAGAACTGGGGCCCGCAGGTGCGGTTCCTGCCTTCGACTTCTGAAGAAGTCCGTGAGGTCGCTCGAACGGAAGGTGGCATCGCCTATGGCGGAGTTGCCTACTTCGTGAACAAGAGGAATACGAAGATCCTGCCGATTGCGCCCACAAAGGGCGCAGAACCCGTTGCGCCGACCGAAGAGATGGTGCGAAGCAAGAAGTATCCCATCTGGCGATACCTCTACTACTACACCAACGGCAAGCCGACGGGCGCCACGAAGTCGTTCATCGACTTCTGCCTCTCCAACGAGGGTCAGAGGCTCGTCGAGCAGGTGGGTTACTACTCCGTTAAGTAGCCAATCAGGGCCGGGGCATGCGCTCCGGCCCTACCAACTTCATGAAGAAGGGCCGCGTCATCGACTGGATCATGGAACGCCTGGTGGCGTTCTGCGGGGTCGCCATCGGCCTCATGGTCGTCGGCATGTTTGCCTATCTTGCGCTCGAATCGCGCTATGCGTTTGATCGCAAGTTCCCGTATGGCTTTCGGATCGCGGCCCAACCGGTCTCCGCTCCTCGAAGTGAGGCGGTCGAGATGGACCCGAATGCCAGCATCCTGACCTCGCACATGGACGGCATGGATGGACTCGACGACAAAGAGTCGATCCCGATGCCGACGCTGGCTGAACTCCAAGGCGTTGCCACTCTCGCAACCGGAAGTCTGGTCGAGGGCGATCTTAAGAACATCGACCCGCTCATGCTTGCCCGCGACAACTGGCAATCCTGGCACGATGCCGGAGGACAGCGCAAGTTCTTGTTGTTCGCCTTCGCGACTCCCGAGCACCAGGACAAGTCCTTTGTCCTACGGTGGGAGCCCGATGCGGCCTTTGATGCCGACCTCAGCGTCCACAACCTACGCCTCAAGCTGATCAAGGCACCGGTCGGCATCGATGCTCCCGCGGTGGACATCGACCTGCGCGCTCGACCCCGAGGCGAGATTGAGCTGCCCGTGTTCATCGCTCGGAGCGACGACGAGCGCACCCAAGGCTACGTCTTTGAGCTGGAATCGACTCCCACTGGGATCAGCGCTATCGGTGCGACGCTTCGAGGGTTCTTCAAGACCGAGTGGGCGCCGACCACGCAGTATCCGCGCTACGGCCTCATGCCGCTCTTGCTCTCGACCGTCATCATTACCATCCTCGCCATCCTCTTCGCGATTGGGCCTGCGTTGCTCACCGCGCTCTATCTCAGCGAGTTTGCCCCGCATCGCCTGCGTGAGTGGCTGAAGCCGATCATCGAACTGCTCGCCAGTATTCCGACCGTCGTCCTCGGCTACTTCGGTCTGATGATCGTCGCTCCAGGCTTGATGGCGACGGTGGGCAAGGCCTTCGGCATGGAGTCCGGCCGCAGCTTACTGACGGCGGCGGTGGTCATGGCGGTTCTGATTATCCCCACCATCGCATCGATCGCCGAGGACGGGCTTCGCAACATCCCGCGCTCGCTGCGGGACGGAGCCGAGGCCCTCGGCCTGACTTCGACGGAGTCGATTCGCCGGGTGATTCTGCCAGCAGCCAGGCCCGCGCTCTATGCCGCGCTGCTTTTGGGCTTTGCCCGCGCCATCGGCGAAACCATGATCGTATGGATCCTGTCGGGGGGAACTCCGGCCATGCCCACCGGAGTCGACGCTCTCGTGGCCTCGACTCGCGGAATCGCCGACACCGTGGGTATCGAAATGGCCAACGTCGAGTTCGAGCAGCCGCACTATGGCCACCTGTTCCTGATCGGTCTCGTGCTGTTTGCCATCACCATCGTCTGCAATCTGCTGGGCCAGCGGCTTGCGAGGAGGGCGGCATGGCGGTCTTAGGGAGCTCGCGTCCGAATCAAGCTGAACTGCACGGGCGCGACGTCCGCAGGCTACGCCATGGCAAGTTCCTGATCGGTGTGGCGACCACGGTCCACTACTTGGTCGTGGCGATGACCTTGGCGCTCATCGGAACGATCTTGGTCAAGGGACTGCCAGCGATCAGTTGGGAGTTCCTGACGTCGTATCCGGCAGAGGGGATGACCCAGGGCGGTATCTGGCCGATGCTGCGAGGCTCCATCCTTCTGATGGTAGGGACCCTGGCCCTGACGTTACCGTTCGGTCTATTGGGCGGAATCTGGCTTGCGGAGTACGCTGGGGACGGCCGGATGGCCCGGACCCTACGGGCATCGATCGCCACGCTTGCTGGCACCCCCTCGATTATCTTCGGCCTGTTCGGACTCGCCATCTTTGTTTTGAAACTGAAGCTGGGCACCTCGCTGCTGGCCGGCTGGTTCACGCTTGCCCTGTTCTCGATCCCGATCGTCGTGCTCACCACCGAGCAGGCGCTTCGTGCTGTGCCGGAGTCCATCGAAGATGGGGCGATCGCCCTCGGGCTCTCCCGATGGCAGACGATTTGGAAGGTCATGCTGCCCTCGGCGCTCCCAGGGGTCATGACCGGACTCGTGCTTACCGTCACCCGCGCGGCGGGGGAAGCGCCACCGATCTTGATGACGGCGGCTATCTACTACTCGACCGAGAAGCTCTCTTTGGGTTGGGAGACCCTCAAGAAGCCGGTCGCCAACTTGCCCTATCACCTCGCCGAAGGGTATCGGCAGGGTGGAGTTATTCCGGAGAAAATCATATGGGGAACCTGTCTGACGCTCATGCTCTTCGTCTTGACGATCAACTTATTCGCGATCGTCATCCGCACTCGCGCGAGGAAGAAGGCGGGATGGTAGCTGTCGCGAGCCCCGTCAAGCACGCGGTTCGCGCCGAGGACGTGAATCTGTACTACGGCACGAAGCACGCCCTGAAAGGGGTCAACTTCGCCGCTCCTTCGCGGCAAGTGACCGCGATGATCGGCCCGAGCGGCTGCGGCAAGAGTTCTTTCCTACGCTGCCTCAACCGCATGAACGATCGGATTCCCGGGGCGAAGGTAACAGGCAAGTTTGAAGTTGCGGGCATGGATCCCTACGCGAAGAACGCCGACCTCATGCGCTTGCGCCGCGCCGTCGGCATGCTCTTCCAGAAGCCGAATCCGTTTCCGAGCAGTGTCTTTGAGAACATCGCCTTGGCACCGAGTCTGCACTACGGAATCAAGGGCTCGACCCTCGAAGGCATGGTTGAAGAAACGCTGAAGCGGGCTGCGCTGTGGGACGAAGTCAAGGACCACCTCCGTCGAAGTGCGCTGGAGCTGTCGGGAGGCCAGCAGCAGCGGCTTTGCCTGGCGCGGATGCTCGCTGTCGAGCCTGAAATCTTGCTGATGGACGAGCCTTGCAGCGCGCTCGATCCGATCTCGACGGGCAAGATCGAGGATCTGATTTCGGAACTGTCGAAGGACTACACGGTCCTGATCGTCACCCACAACTTGCAGCAGGCGCACCGCGTCAGCTCGCAACTGGCGTTCTTCATGCTGGGTGAACTCGTCGAGATGGGCGACACGGAGGCGGTGTTCGAATCGGCCCAATCCGAAGTTACGCGCGACTACCTGAGCGGACGATTTGGATAGGTTTACGCAGCAAAACGGGCATCGATTCGCGAAAACCGATGCCCATTGAGGAACTTACTGTCCGCCGCCGATGAGGGTCTCGACGAACTTGCGGTACGAGTCGCTGAACGACTTCTCTTTGATATCGATCACCGCGCGCTTTCGGTAGTCCGCCATGTCCTTCGTGAGGTTGTTGGAGATGCGACCCTTGGTCAGCATCTGCTCGCGACGGATCAATCGGCGCAACCGGGCATCGAGCGCTTGCTTTCGCGGCGCAACGACCGACGTCACCATGAACTTCACCCGAGTGGGGCCGCTCACGACCCAAGCGCTGGTCTGTCCGGTCTGGACGTTCTCAAGGGCTTTGCGGGCCTGCTCGGATAGCTCGTCCCATGAGCGCATCCCGAAGTCTCCGCCGGTGGACTTGCTGAGGTCGATGCTGTGCGCTTTGACCACGTCTTCGAACTTCTTGCCCGAGCCTAACTCGGCGTCGACGGCGCGTTGGGCCTCATCGGTGTTGACCACGAGGATGCGGAGGCCAACCTGCTTGGGGATCGAGAACAGCGATGGGTTGTCGTTGTAGAACTTATCAACCTCGGCGTCGGTGATGGTAATGCCCCGGGTCGTCAGCCGGAACTGGGCCATCGAGTAGCGGGTCATGGCCGCAAACTCGGCACGGGTTTGGCCCGAGGCAAGCCAGTTCGCCATCACCGTGGGTTCGTCGGTCTCGACGAGCTTCACTTCGGCCTCGACTTCAGCATCCGTCGGCAGGACACCCCGCTCCTTGGCAAGCTGCAACACCAAGCGCTCGGTGATCATCTGCTCGATCGTGAGGAACCCGGGCGGGAACTCGGCGAACGCATTGCCGACCTGCTTGCCCACGCCCGAGAGGAACTCCATGCGGCGGTAATACTCGGCCGCCTTGATCTCCTCACCGTTGATGACGGCAATCGTGCGGTTCGAGTCGATTTGGGCCATCGATAGGGCGGCCAAGGCGGTCAAGGCGAAAACGGAAATCTTCCTCATCAAACGATCCTCCATGAGCGGCGGGTGTGCCCTTCTCTATAAACGTGGGACGCGCGCACGATGGTGCCGTTCCGGTCTTTCGACCCGGTTTGACTCCGTCCCGGAGTTGCCGAGCTTACCGCAGGTTATCGGCAAGTTACGGACCTGCCGAAGAACGAGCCCCCTCTACGGGTGGCGACTCGCCGAGGGGGCGATCAAGTTCACGCGAAAAGTGTCTAGCCTTGACGTCGCTTTCTCAGTAGCGCAACAAATCCGAGTCCAACCGCCGCGATCGTTGTCGGTTCGGGCACAACTGCCTCAAGCACCATGTTATCGACGCGAGGGTCGTCATCACCGTAGCGTTCTCCAGTGAGGAGCAACCGTGCGTTGGTCGTGGTCGCAACAAACTCGTTGCTGAACGACAACCACGTAGTGCTGTTCGGGACGTCGTACTCCCACAAGTTACCGTCGATCTCGACGCCAAAGTCCAGCGTTGTGAACGAACCGATATTGCCTCGGCTGTAGTCTCCCGAGATGCGATAGGTCTGACCGACCGTCAGAACTACGTCTTGGTACAGTTGCGGGTTGATCGAACTGCCGTTCCAGTTCAAGATGTAGCTGCCGCCAGGATTTCCACCCGTGGCTCGCCATCCGCCAGCGCCATCGTTGTTAACACCCGTCCAACCGTTTCCAAAGCCGCTGTTCGGGACGGAAAGCGAAAAATCACCGTTGACCAGAAGGTTCTGGGTGGAGGCTCCGGCGGTCATTGCCAATAGCCCCAACGGGATCAACATGCGTTTCATATTGCACTCCCGAGCTGGCTGGAATGGCCAGCCCTTGCCCATAGTCTACACCTGCTGCGATCCCCATTTTCCCAGCATTTTTGCGGGGACTCAGGAGTCTCGCCGCGACCCGAACCTACTCGTTCAGGAGATGCTCAATGATAGCCACGGCTTCGAGGACGCCCCCTTCAGATCGAAGTCGCTCTCCCAGTTCTTCGGCTCGTGCACGGACCCTCTCGTCATGGCTCGCCCACTGAACTGCGTCGGCCAGTTTCCGAGCGGTTAGCTTGCGCCGAGGAATCGGCTTTGCACCCACGCCAAGAGTGTAGACTCGCTGCCCCCATCGAGGCTGATCCAGCATGAACGGGCAGGTGACCGTGGGCTTGCCAAACCGAAGACCTGCGGCTGTGGACCCGGCTCCCCCATGATGCACGACAGCAGAAACCTGAGGGAAGAGCCAGTCGTGTGGCGCTTCATCGATGACCAGAACGGAGGATGGAACATTGTCGAACTCCATTCCGCCCCATCCTGTCGCTACCACTCCGCGAACGTTCGCCGTACGCAAGGCTTCGACGACGACTTGCGCGAGTTGCCGCCGGTTTGTCCCGGCGATACTCCCGAATCCGACGTACACCGGCGGCTCACCAGCATCGAGGAAGCGGACCAACCGCTCGTCAGGACTCCAGTCTTGGGGTTCCGCAAACCAGAAACCCGTCACGTGTGCCGTGTCGGGCCAGTCCTTCGGCCGCGGCCAAAGGTGCTGGCTGTAAGCATGAAGCACTTGCGGAGCCTCGGCTCCCTCTTCGCCATGGGCCACAGGAGGCAAACCAAGCGACTCACGGCGAAATGCGTTCGTTACTCGGTGAAAGCCTCGGTAACCCGCGTCCACAAGGCGATACGAGAGGCGATTGACGGCCGAACCTAAGCGGAGTTCCGGAAGGCCGATAGCAGCGAACTCACCAGTGGGAACGACCAACGGAGTTGGGCTGGCAACGACCGCCAGAATGCCAAGCTTCTCGGCAATCGACCTCGCGCCAATGCACTTCGGGTGGAAGACGATGGCGTCGGGTCGGCACTGGAGCGCAGCCTGCCAGATATCCTCCTGCATCTGCCGTAGGAAGCTTGGAGCTTGCCTGATCAGCGTGAACAGCGGCTTGATCGTTGCCCAACGTCCGATGACCCCTGCCTCGATGGCTTGGCTGCCGGCTGGTGACGTCATCATGTCGACGAAGCCATTGCTCATCGGGGCATAGGCAACGCCATACCCCTTGACGAAGCTTGCGAAGTGCTGCGCCGTACAGAGCACCGCCTCGTGACCAGCCGAGTTAAGACCCTGTGCCAAGGCAATGTAGGGTTGCACGTCACCTCTTGAGCCGACAGTCGCGACAAGAACTCTCACCTGGGGGATTTTGGCTCCTCGCCGAAAGGGGACTGGGGCTTCTGGCGGCATTAGACGGAGATGCCCTGCGGTATCCTCAACCTAACACAATGAACTCCTTTCAGGCACGTGCGACCCTCTCGATGGCGGGCAAAGAGCTCACCGTTTACCGCCTCAAAACGCTCGTCGACCAAGGACACCGGCTTGACCGCTTGCCCTTCTCCCTACGCATCCTCCTGGAGAACCTCCTCCGATGCGAAGGCAACGGCACGGTTGCGAAGGGTGACGTCGAGGCACTCCTTAAGTGGGACGCGAAGGCGGATCCCAGCCATGAGATCGCCTTTATGCCCACTCGCGTCTTGCTCCAGGACTTTACCGGCGTCCCTTGCGTGGTCGACCTCGCCGCCATGCGCGATGCGATGGCCGAACTGGGGGGCGACCCGGGCAAGATCAATCCGTTACAGCCCGTAGAACTCGTCATCGACCACTCGGTCCAGGTCGATGCCTACGGCAGCGAAGCCGCTCTGCTGATCAATCGCGACCTCGAGTTCGAGCGCAATCATGAGCGGTACCAGTTCCTGAAGTGGGGCCAGTCCGCGCTGCAGAACTTCAAGGTCGTCCCGCCGAATACCGGCATCTGCCACCAGGTCAACCTCGAATACCTCTCGCGTGTGGTGTTCGTGAACGATGAGGGCGTGGCGTATCCCGATACGCTGGTCGGGACAGACAGCCATACGACGATGGTCAATGGACTTGGCGTGCTCGGATGGGGTGTCGGAGGCATCGAGGCCGAGGCGGCGATGCTTGGCCAGCCGATCAGCATGCTCATTCCGCAGGTGATCGGTTTCCGGCTCACCGGCAAGCTTCGGGAAGGCTCCACCTCGACCGACTTGGTTCTTCGCGTCACCGAGATGCTCCGTCAGAAAGGTGTCGTGGGCAAGTTCGTCGAGTTCTTTGGCGAGGGCATGCTCTCGCTGCCGCTTGCCGACCGCGCCACGATCGCTAACATGGCGCCCGAGTACGGCGCGACCTGCGGCATCTTCCCGGTCGATGCCGTGACCTTGCGGTATCTGCGACTCACCGGCCGCTCCGAGGAGCAAATCCAACTGGTGGAAGCCTATATGCGCGAGCAGGGCATGTTCTTCGACGAGAACACGCCCGAGGCCGAGTACACCGACGTGTTGGAACTCGATCTCGCGAGCGTCGAGCCCGCGGTCGCGGGTCCGAAGCGTCCGCAAGACCGCATCCCGCTCGGTCTGGCACGAGAGTCCCTACACACGGCGTTTCCGGCGCTGAAGGACGACTCGGGCTCGACTGCGGTGATGACCGACACGAGTGCCCTCACTCACGGATCCGTCGTGATCGCTGCCATCACCAGCTGTACCAACACCAGTAACCCGTCGGTGATGGTCGCGGCGGGGCTGCTCGCCCGCAACGCCGCCGCGCGCGGCCTGCAACCCAAGCCTTGGGTCAAGACGTCGCTGGCGCCCGGCTCGCGAGTCGTCACCGAGTACCTGAAGAAGGCCAACCTCCTCGATGACCTTGAGCAGATCGGGTTCAACGTTGTGGGCTACGGCTGCACCACCTGCATCGGCAACTCGGGCCCGCTGCCCGAGTGGGTCAGTCAGAAGGTGCAGGAAGAAGAGCTGATCGTGTGTTCGGTGCTCAGCGGCAATCGCAACTTCGAGGGCCGGGTGCAACAAGAAGTCAAGGCGAACTACCTCATGTCGCCGCCGTTGGTTGTGGCTTACGCCCTCGCGGGCACCCTCGAGACTAATCTTCAGAACGACCCGCTCGGCGTGGATCGCGAGGGCAATCCGGTGTACCTGCGCGACATCTGGCCCAGCCAAGAGGAAGTCGCATCGGTCATCGAGCAGTCGGTGAGCCGCGAGTTGTTCCTCTCCTCCTACGAAGACGTGTTCAAGGGTGATGAGAAGTGGGCAGAGATCGACGGCGGATCGGGGGACCGGTTCCGCTGGGACGCCAACTCGACGTACGTTAAGCACCCGCCGTACTTCACCGACATGACCTCGTACCCGCCGCGTGAGGTTCAAGACCTGAACGCGATGAAGGTGCTGGCTCTGCTCGGCGATAGCATCACGACCGACCACATCTCACCAGCGGGCTCGATCAAGGCGAACTCCCCGGCTGGTCAGTGGCTACAAGAGCATGGGGTGGCCCCGAAGGACTTCAACAGTTACGGCGCACGCCGCGGCCACGATGAGGTCATGGTGCGCGGCACTTTTGCCAACATCCGCTTGCGGAATCTGTTGGCTCCGGGCACGGAGGGTGGCTTCACCGTCCATCACCCAACGGGCGAAGTGATGACGATCTTCGAGGCGGCTGAGCGCTATCACGCCACCGAAACGAAGCTGCTGGTCATCGCCGGGAAGGAATACGGCACCGGGTCGTCGCGCGATTGGGCGGCGAAGGGCACGTTCCTACTGGGCGTCAAGGCGGTTCTCGCGGAGAGCTTTGAGCGGATCCACCGTTCGAACCTGATCGGCATGGGTGTGCTTCCGCTCCAGTTCCTGCCCGGCGAGAGCGCGGCGAGTCTTGGGCTGGAAGGCACCGAAGAGTATTCGTTGCTCGACCTGTCCTACGAAGCGGATCGTCAGTTCCGCGACGGCAAGAAGCTGCCGATGCGGGCAACGGTCGCCAACGGAGACGTGAAGACCTTCGAAGTGCTCGTGCGCATCGACACGCCGAAGGAACTCGAGTATTACCGCCACGGCGGCATTCTCCAATACGTGCTGCGGCAGCTCTTGGCAAGCTGATGGCGAAGACCACTCTGCTTGCCACATGGCGCGAGCCTGGCCAGGTTGCGATCAACGCGGCCTGGCAACGACGCGCGTCCGGAGGATCTCTGCGCGATGCGCTGGAGTCTGGACTTGCCGCTTCTGAGCTCGACCCGACGTTGGTGGCCATCGGCCTCGGGGCACTGCCCAACGCGGATGGCGAAGTCGAGCTCGATGCCTCGATGATGGACGGGCACGACCTAGAAGCGGGTGCGGTTTGCGGCGTCCGCGGCATCGTCCCCGTGATCTCAGTCGCACGGAAGGTGCTGGAAGAGACCCCCCATGTCATGCTGGCGGGCGAACAGGCCCGGCGGTTCGCGCTGAGCAAGGGCTTCGAGGTCCGCAACCTGATGACCGCCGACAACGTGCGGTGGTACGAGGAGTGGCGCGACAAGCCGCGCGAGGGCACCGAGGAATACGTCCACGCGCTCTCCGATAAGGAGCACCACGGCGACACGGTGACGGTGTTGGGTTGGGAAGCTCCTTCGCATGTAGTCGCGGCCTCGTCGACGAGTGGATTGGCTTGGAAGATGCCGGGGCGAATCGGCGACTCGCCCATCGTCGGTGCGGGCATCTATGCCGATGACGAAGTCGGATGCGCAGGCGCGACGGGCTGGGGCGAAGAGCTCTGGAAGGCGGCTGCGTCCTTCCGCACGGTCGAGCACATGCGGGGCGGGATGTCGGCTCAGGAAGCGTGCGACGCGACGATTCGGCAGATGATCCGGCGGCAGCCCAAGTCGACCGAGATGATGTGCGTCGTGCTCGCGATGTCGAACTCGGGCGAGTTCGGGGCGTCGTGCACGACGGGCGAGTTCCCGTTTTGGATCTGCCAGGACGGCGAGATCGAGATGCGATTGTTCGGCGTGCCCTCGATTTGAGCTATGCCAGTTTAGCGGCCCGGTTTTAGTCAAAGGGATCCTGGTATTTTTACTAGTTGCATTGAAGGAGGGGGGGGGGTAATGTCGCATCAATCATGAAGTTGCTGCTGATAGCGATGATTACGGTCACGGTCGTACCTCGTTGGGAACCATCAGGTTGGGTAACAGCCGCGATTGACGGTCAGAGCTATGTTAAGGCGTCGGGGCATTCACTGCCAAACGACACTCAGTCCCAGGGTGGACAGAGACAGTGGTTATCTTCAGTTGAGTCCGACGGGATAACGACCAAGGTCCAGGCTAAGTCCATTTCGCAAAGGAAAGGGAATCAGACTCCTGCTGTCGCAGGAGATACAAAGGGGACAGTCTTTGTCGGATTCACATACGTTAACTCTACTGCCTTGCAGAACACGATGCGCGTCGCTTTTGAAGAGCGGCTCGGACCAGCAGCGAGCGCCCAATCAGATCGAAACTTGGCCAAAGCTAGCGGTCATGGACAATCTTCGGAGTTTGCCTCGGGACGAGCAGCAGCACAGATGCCCGGTTCGTCGTTTGACGAGAAGGCCCCAACGCCCAAGACGCTTCGATATTCTTCTGCCATCACCTCATCCTGGGTGAATGAGTCGAATGGAGAAAAATCCTGGTCTTTCGCCATAGGTCGTTCGCACGGTGCAACCAGCTATGCCAATGCTAATGGGAGCGGGGGCGGCAACCTGACTGTCGCCATTGGCAAAGGCTATCCGTGGTCGACCATCAAGCCGATTGGGATTCGCTCTACAAGTATTACGTCGACCGAAACCTATGCTGGGAGTACAAACGCTTTTGGAAGGCTGTTCCTTGATTTCTACACCCAGTATGGTGCCCCGGTGAATCTATATTGCACCGACGTGGTGAGCGGAGCGGCTGAGTTCTGGGTCGATGACGCGGCAGGGACCTATCACACCTACGTGCATGCCAAGGGTGCTCTGCGTAAGAAGCTCACGGTGTCATGGGATCCTGCCTCGGGACTGTCCGGACTCGACCTCAATGTGAAGTACGGCGACCTCAACGGCGACAACTATGTCTCGCAAGCAGAAGTTGACTTCGTTTTTGCCTCGATTGGAAGCACCAGCGGAACTCTGGCCTGGTGGGACGTATCTGGGTTTGCGCCAATGGACTGCGACTTCAACCAAGATGGGACAGTCTCGATGGCTGACTACCTGTTGGCTTCGCCGAATGCTGGCGTGACCGGCGACTTCTGAGGTGGATAGAGCCCGTTTGTAGCCGGTGGATGATACGTGCCACCGGAAGGGCGAGGTTTTGCCTCCACGGGCACGTATCATCCCGTGGCTACGATTGTGAGCGTCCTAACGTCTGACAACCCTTCGCGCCCCAATCGCGTAATCTAATGGCGATGCCGAATCTCGAGCCCGAGCTGCTGTCCGACGTGTTGCGCCGGGCGCAGGAAATCCAGTCTGCGCAGGTCCTCGAGCAGGATGAACTTGAGGAGTACATCGTTGCCGCGGAGGAAGCGGGCATCTCCCGCGAGGCGACGCTCCAAGCCCTGCGCGAGCGGCTCGGTTTTCCGACGCACGTGCCCGCCCCCGGTGAGTACGTGTTCGCCCGTTCGGCCGACCGCCACTTCTATATGGCCAAGTTGGAGGGCGTTGCGGACCAGAAGGCGACCGTGAAGTTTCTCAATGGCGGCACCGCCACCCTGCCCGTTTCGGATCTCCGAGAAGTGTCTTTTACGCCGGGCCAACGGCTGAACTACTTTTCCCCCAGCATGAACATGTGGGTCAGCCAGCCGGTCGTCCACTTTAACCGCGACGCGCTCACGGTCACGTTCAACTATTGGGGCACCGTAGAGACGGTGTCGGTCGATAAGGTGCGCCTGCTGAACAATACGCCGCTTTCGATCACCGACCAAGCCAAGCTGCGAATCGGCATGGTTTGGACGGCTCTCGGCGCAGGGGTTTTGGGCTTCGCGCTCGGCTGGTTCCTGCGCCGCTAGACGCCCAAAACAGGTTGTAGGCGAGGGATGCGTCGTGCCCTCGCCAAGGGGAGTGAGGGCACGACGCATCCCTCACCCACAACTGCGCAGCCCTTACATCAACGACTTCGCCGCGGCCACGACGGCTTCGGCGGTGATCCCCAACTCCCGGAAGTTCACATCCCCCGGAGCGGACGCCCCAAAGCGATCGAGTCCCACGTGCGACTGCGCATAACGACCCCAGCCAAACGTCGAAGCGGCCTCCACACTCACGGTCGGAACACCCTTCGGCAGCACAGACTCACGGTACTCCGCATCTTGACGCTCGAACAACAGCCAGCTTGGCAAGCTCACGACACGAGCGCGAACCTCCAATGCATCGGCGGCGGCAAGCGCGAGCTGGAGTTCGCTCCCCGTTCCGACGAGGATCACTTCCGGATTCTCAACATCGCGCAGAACGTAGCCGCCCCGCTCGGCGGGATGCGAGCCATCGAAGGCCGGCGTGATGCAGGGCAGGGCTTGCCGCGTGAGGATCAGCGCTGTGGGGGTGTGCTTCGATTCCAACGCGACCTTCCACGCCGCTGCCGTTTCATGTCCGTCCGCCGGTCGGAACACGTTGAGGTTGGGAATCGCGCGCAAACCGGCGATCTGCTCGACGGGCTGGTGAGTCGGTCCGTCTTCGCCGAGGCCGATCGAGTCGTGGGTGAACACGAAAATCGAGGGCGTCTCCATGAGCGCAGCCAGGCGAACCGAAGGCTTGCAGTAGTCGCTGAAGATAAGGAACGTGCCGCCGAATCCACGGGCCGCGCCGTGAAGCGTGATGCCGTTTACCGCCGCCATCATCGCGTGCTCGCGGACGCCGTAGTGAATCGTTCGGCCGGCGCGGTTCGTGGCCGAGAAGACGCCTCCGTCCTTCTGGACCACGTTGACGTTGCCGGTCAAGTCGGCGCCGCCGCCCAGAAAGCCGGTCAGATGGGGACCCACCGCATTGACCATGACGCCGCTGGCGGCGCGGGTGGCGAGTTTGTCGGAAAGCGCCGGCAATGCGGCGACGGCTTCGCTCACATCGCCTGCCAACGCCTTGTGGAGCCGCTCGGATTCGTCAGGATATGCCTGAGCGTAGCGGCTGAGCATGTCAATCCAGCTCGACTCCGCGACGCCGCCGTCGGTAATCGCGCCACGATAGAAGCTGACGGCTTCGTCGGGCGTGTAGAACTCCTCTTCCGGTAGGCCGAGATTCTGCTTGGTCAGCCGGACCTCGTCGACACCCAGCGGCTCTCCGTGGGCTTTGCTCGTGTCGGCGCGATTCGGGCTGCCGAATCCGATGATCGTGCGTGCCCGGATGAGTGTCGGGCGCTCTGTGTTCGCCTTAGCTTCGGTTAAGCATCGATCCACCGCGTCGATGTCCATGCCGTCGCACGCGAGCACCTGCCAACCCAGGGCCTCGAACTTCTTCGTGACATCTTCCGTGTACGCGAGGTCGGTGCGACCGTCGATGGTGATGTTGTTGTCGTCGTAGAGGAAGATCAGCTTGCCCAGTCGCAGGTGGCCGGCAAGGGAACAGGCTTCCTGAGCGACCCCTTCCATCAGGTCGCCGTCCGAGCAGATGCCGTAGGTGTAGTGATCGACGATGGGGAAGTCGGGTCGATTGAAGACGGCGGCGAGGTGGGCTTCCGCGATCGCCATGCCTACGGCCGTGGAGATCCCTTGGCCGAGCGGGCCGGTCGCCATCTCTACTCCCGAGGTGGCTACGTTCTCAGGGTGGCCCGGAGTTCGGCTGCCAAACTGTCGGAACTGCTTCAAGTCGTTGAGCGAGAGGTCGTACCCGGTCAGATGCAGCAGGGCGTACAGGAGCATCGAACCATGGCCAGCGGACAGGATGAACCGGTCGCGATTGAACCACTTGGGGTTGCGGGGATTGTGCCTGAGGTGGCGTGTCCACAATGCGTGGGCCATCGGCGCCGCGCCCATCGGCATTCCGGGATGCCCCGAGTTGGCCTTCTGAACCGCATCGATCGCGAGCCCTCGAATCACGTTGATGCAGCGGGTTTCGAGATGAAGATCGGGGGGAGCAGATGCGGCCATGGCGTCGTCTAGGGTACCCCCGCTGGAAACAGAGAGCAGACATCGACGCGACCAACAAAGTAGGCTCGTACCCGCGAGAAATGGCGGTTTCGCGCCGATCATGTTATACTACGTCTCGGCGCGGAGAGATGGCTGAGTGGACGAAAGCGCCCGCCTGCTAAGTGGGTAAGAGAGAAATCTCTTCTCGGGTTCGAATCCCGATCTCTCCGCCAGTTATTGCTTTTTGGGGCCGGGACGACGAGATAAATGAAGCGGATTCTCGGATTGGCACTGGCGATGGTTATCGCGGCGAGCGGCTTTACGCAGTCACTCGACGACTACTTGAAGGTGCGTCGCGCCTCTAAGATCTCGGCGCCGGCAAACTCGGTTGCGCTCAACGCTCTCGTCGGCACGAAGTCTTTCGAGATCATCGGCACTGTTCAGGGCGTCGTTGGATCCGGCGACCTCACGAACATCATTTTTCAACTCGCCGACGGCGAGACTTTGCGCATCGTCACGCGAAGCGCACCTGACTGGCTGACCGCCAGCGAGATGGACGTTCGGTTGCTGATCAAGGCCACCCGCGAGCACGAGAACGGCGAACTGTCCGCGTTCTTGCTTGGCGCCGCCACCGACGCGCAGATCGCTCCACTTGAGGCCGCCGAGCGCAGTCGCAACGCTCAGAAGACCTCGTCGCCCAAATCGGGCAGTTCGACCTCGGGACTGCGCGGTTCCATCAGCCGGGGCGGAACCAAGCTGACCAGCCGCTCGACGATCGCGCCGCGCGTCGTGCCCGCCGAGGAAGCGGTCATCGCCTACGCCAGCTTCATCAAGAACCGCAACAAGCGGCTGAGCGATGCCGAAGCGACGAAGATCGCCCACGGCGTCATCGCCTTCAGCATCCAGTACGGGGTCGATGCCCGGCTCGTCATGGCGATTCTGATCGCGGAGAGCGGCTTCAATCCGAATGCGACGTCTCGCTCGGGTGCGATGGGGCTGGGGCAGCTGATGCCGGCCACCGCGCAGAGCCTGGGCGTTTCCAATCCCTACGACACAACCGAGAATCTGTACGGCACGGTCCGAACGATCCGCGGCCATTTGGAGCGCTACCACAAGCAGACCGGAGGCGATCCCTTCGAGGCGCTGATTCTCTCGCTGGCCGCCTACAACGCCGGCAGCGGCGCGGTCCGCAAACACGGCGGCGTTCCCCCTTATCGCGAGACCCAGAACTACGTTCGCAAAGTGGTCGACGTGTATCGGCAACTCACCGGCCAGTAAGTCCAGTGTGGACAGGGAAGTGACGTGCCCTACAACAACACCAACTTGGGCCGTACGTTTCCCCGCGCTATACTCCGCTCGTGCACTACCTGCTCATCTACGACTTGGCCAGTGACTATCTCGAGCGGAGAGGGCCGCTGCGCCATGAGCATTTGCGGCAAGCCAGAGAGGCCGTCGCCCGCGGCGAGCTGGTGCTGGGGGGCGCGCTCGCCGATCCGGCGGATCAGGCGTATCTCCTGTTTCAAGGGGATTCTCCAGAGGCCGCCGAGGAGTTTGCCCGCAACGATGTGTACGTTACGGAGGGTCTCGTGAGGCACTGGAAAGTTCGCGAGTGGACTACCGTTGTCGGCGATCAAGCGGCGGCTCCACCCAAGGTTTAACCATCCGGTCGCCAAGTTGCCCAGGTTGCGCGGTAAAGTGAGGCAAGAGGGCAATCATGCGCACGAAACTTGTCGTCGGCAACTGGAAAATGCACAAGACGCTCGCAGAAGCGGTGGCGACGGTTGAGGCATCGTTGCGCTGGGTGGATGCCCGTAAGGACGTTGATGTGGCGATCTGCCCGCCGTTCACCGCGCTGTCCAAGGTGCGCGAACTGTTGCGCCACACCCACATTCAAGTTGGCGCACAGGACGTTTTTTGGAAGGATGCGGGTGCCTTTACGGGACAGGTCAGCCCGGCGATGCTCAGCGATATCGGTTGCGCGTACTGCATCGTAGGTCACTCGGAGACCCGCGGTCGCTTTGGCAAGCTCGAGGTGGCGGAGTCCAGCCTGGGCTACTTCGCGGAATCCGACCACACGATCAATCTCAAGATTCGCGCGCTGCTGTTCCAGTCCATCAACCCCATCCTATGTGTCGGAGAGACGGAGGCCGAGCGCCAAGCGGGTCAGACCGAGGCGGTCATCCGCAACCAGCTTGCTTCTGCGCTCGAGGGTATCGATCCCTCCGAGATGTACTTCTTCTCGGTGGCCTATGAACCGGTGTGGGCGATTGGCACCGGCAATACGTGCGATGCCGCCGAAGCTAACCGAGTGTGCGGTTTCATTCGTCAGGTGATCAGCGATTTGAACGATCCCGATGTCGCTCAGAACATCCGAATCCTCTACGGCGGCAGCGTCAAACCCGATAATGCCGACGAGCTATTCCGGCAACCGGAAATCGACGGCGGCCTGGTCGGCGGGGCGAGCCTCGACCCCCACAGCTTTAGCCGGATCGTGATGGCCGCGGGATCGAACGCTTAGCCTCCTCGTCGAGAAAGGCGGCTTCGATCGCGGTTTCGTTCAGGCGTAGGATCGTTGATTCGTCCCACTGGAACGCCTCTGCACACCGGATCCATTCATCGGTCAGCGTGGTGCCGAACATCGGCGGATCATCGGAGTTCACCGTCACCGCGACGCTGGCTTCCATGAGTTTGGGCAGCGGATGCTGGCTAAGCAGCGGCACGACCCCAAGGCACACGTTGCTGGTCGGGCAGACTTCGAGGACCACCCTCTCGTCGCGCAGCCGTGTTATCAGGTCGGGGTCTTCGATGCTGCGGATTCCATGGCCGATCCGATGAGCACCGGTGATGTCGAGCGTCTCCGCGACCGACCACGCGCCTTCGGTCTCACCCGCATGGGCCGTCACGGGAATACCGAGTCGTTGCGCTTCCGCGAACACCTCGCGGTAGATGACAGTGCCGCGGCTCTCGAATCCGGCGATGCCAAGGGCGCACACGCCCTGCCCAAGCGATTCGGCGACCCAGTGCATGACCTGCATGGCGCGCTCCGGGCGGTCGCCTCGCACGATGTCGAGGACGAACTGGACATCGACGCCCAACTCTGTCTTGCCCCAGGCCCGGGCGCGCTGCAGCGCGCCTAGCTGCTCGGCAAAGGGGATGCCGCACCGGGTCTCGACGGTCGAGGCCGTATAAGTGGCCTCGGTGTACACGATGTTCTGTTCGGCCTGGCCTCTGATGAACTCGCGCAGCACGAACTCCAGATCTTCGACGGTGCGCACGCACTCGGTGACCTTGATGTACACCTCGACGAAGTGGGCGAAGTCGCGGAACTCGTACCAGTGCTTTAGCCCTTCGAGATCGGTTGCGGGGAGGGAAATGCCGTGCTTCTCTGCCAAGCGCAAGACCGTCTCGGGACGGATGGAGCCCTCGACGTGGACGTGAAGTTCGACTTTGGGCAGTTGACGGATCCACTCGGCGGAAACGGACATGCTTGAGTATGGCGCAGGGGACGGCTCGGGTTGGCGCGGGGTAACTGGTGCCCCCACTCCTCCCCGTTGCAGGAGGACCTTCGCGCTTGCGCGAAGAGGTGGGGTCGCCTAGTCTTTCGGCAGCCGAACCCACGCGAAGGCATAGAAAACGAGCGCGATGGAAAGCCCAAAGTCGACGACCGAAAGTGGGGTTCGAAAGAAGAGCTGGGCCCAAGTCAGCAGTCCCCAAACATCGAAGAACGCCTCCACCAGCACGAGCCAGATGAGCCATGGCACCCGGCGGAACGGGCCGAGGACCACCAACGCCGGAACCCCGAGCGTGAGAACCGCCGAACCGACCGTCCACAGAAGGACCACGCCGATCTCTCCCGGAGATAGCTGGACTCTGGCCCATGACGGCGAAATGAGACTATAGAGCAGGATGGCGAACTTCATCGCCGTGAGCACGAGGAAGATGCGGCGGATCCGTCGGCCGGCCCAAGTCTCCATCAACTCACGGCTTCAGCGAGACCGTCACTGTCGTTTTCAGCTTCCGCTCGGATTTTGCCTCGCTGCCAATCTCGACCACCTGGCTCACCGCGTCCGCAACGACCTTGGACTTCACCACCACGCCCTGCTTGACGTCGAACTGAACTTCGCCCTCCCCGGTCACGGTCGTCGTGACTTTCGCGAACGCGTCTTCGGGCTTGGTCACCACGTTCTTCGCTTCGTCTTCCAAGGTCTCGTAAGCCTGGTTCAGCTTCAGAGTCAAGAAGAGCGTTTCGCCCTCCTGCCGCTTCAGCGTAACCGTGTAGCTGACCTTGCTGTCGCCGAACTTCTTGTCGAAGCTGAACGACTTCTCAGGTTCGAGCGGCCCCTCCGGAAACTCGATCGGCAAGTACGTGATATCTGGGAATCGCTTCGCATCCAACCCAGGCAGGCGGATCGGCAGCGAGACGTCAGGCGCGTCCGTCTTGACGATCTTGCCTTGCGGGGTGTGCGAGAGAACGTTCTTCGGGAAGAAAGGCCGAACGTTGTCCACGGTGAAGGGAAGCGGCGCTCCGTTGAACTTGACCTCCAACTCGGTGAGATCGCTTTCCGCACGCGGATTCCTTTCCTCGTCGGGGCCGAGACTCTTCACCACCATGCCGATCTTCACGTCGAACACGCCCTCTTGGCCGCCTAGCACGGGCACAAAACCGTCGAACTCCACCTGCACTTGGTATTGCAGCGGGTTCTCAGGAAGCCGGTACGTGATGGGTTCGGCGGGCGCGAACGAAAGGAGGGCAAGAGCCGAGGCAAGTCCGAGCATGATTGATTAGTGTGACGCACGATTCGGAATGCGCGTTTCGATTGCGCCGCCCCAACGTCCTAAGAGCATGATGCTCACTTCACTCGCTTTTGCTGCCTTGGCCCAAGCCGTTGCGTCGGGCAATGGTCCCGAAGTCACCGTTTACAACCAAGGCTTTGGCCTCGTCAAAGAACTCCGGTCTCTGTCGCTGCGGGCCGGCCGTCAGTCAGTCGCCGTCGAGGATGTTGCCGCGATGATCGAGACCAACTCGGTGGCGATCCGTTCGCTCGGCCGCGCCGACGCGTTCGAAGTGCTCGAGCAAAACTACCAATACGACCTGATCAGCGTTCAAGCGATTCTCAACAAGGCGGTAGGCAAGGAAGTCCGCTTCCACCGTGTGCTGCCGAACGGACAACGTGAGGTGGTCGTCGGAACCCTGCTCTCCTCGCCCACCGCGATCGTGGGCAACGCGAACGGCGGCCAGAATCAGACGTACAACGGCATGGTGATCCGCACCGCCGAGGGGCGAATTTTGCTCAACCCCAGCGGCGAAATCGAAGTCACGTCGCTCCCTGAAGGACTGATCTCCAAGCCGACGCTTCTCTGGGAACTTCAGGCCGCCGCGGCCGGAACGGTTCCGATCGAACTCAGTTATCTCACCCAGGGCATCAGTTGGAAGGCCGACTACGTGCTCCAGCTGGACGGCATCAGCACGGCGGACCTACGCGGTTGGGTGACGATGACGAATAACAGCGGAGCCACGTACAAGGATGCGAGGCTGAAGCTCTTGGCCGGCGACGTCGAGCGCGCGCGGCCCGAAGTGATGACGGATATGATGAAGGCTCGCGGAGCCGGTGCAGCCGGCGGCGGCGGATTCCAAGAGGAGTCGCTCTTCGAGTACCACCTGTACACGCTCCAGCGGCCGGCCACGATCCGCGACCGGGAGATCAAGCAGCTCTCGTTGCTGGATGCGAGCGGGCTCAAGTACACCAAGAAGCTGATCGTTGACTCGATGGCACCCTACCGGGGCTGGTATCCCCAAGAAGGCGCAGTCGGCGTGGGTGACGTGAAGCCTCTGGTCAAGGTGGAGTTCGTCAACTCCGAAGCAAACAAGCTCGGTATGCCGTTGCCGAAGGGCACGGTCAAGGTGTATCAACGCGACAAGAGCGGCAGTGTGCAGATGCTCGGCGAAGACAACATCGACCACACGCCGAAGGATGAGAGAATCAGCTTGACCGTCGGCCGCAGCTTCGACGTCCGCGCCACGCGTACGCGAACGAACTTCAGGCGCATCGCCGCCAACCAAACCGAGGAGTCGTTCTCGATCGAGGTGCGCAACCGCAAGGACGTGCCCGAGACGGTCCACGTGATGGAGCGCCACTGGAGCGACTGGAAGATCAGCTCCGAATCGATGCCATTCACCAAGCTTGACGCCAACACGATCGAGTTCAAGGTGGACCTCAAGGCGGGCGAGACCAAGACCATCACCTACACGGTGAATACGAAGTGGTGAGGACGCAAACCAGACCCGAAAACACGTAAACTCAGGTGAGCATGTCAACGTTCACGAAGATCCGCCTGCGGATTCGCCGACAGGCCGCGAAGGATGCGCCAGTCACGTGGGAGACGTTCGAGATTCCGTTCCGCGAGAAGCTGAACGTGATCTCGGCCCTGATGGAGATCCGCAAGGATCCGCGGACGGTCGATGGGAAACCCACGAAGCCGCCGGCGTGGGAAGCGGCGTGCCTCGAAGAAGTGTGCGGCTCGTGCACGATGAACGTGAACGGCATGATCCGCCAGGCATGTACCGCGTTGATCGAAGACGTCGGCCAGCCGAACGGCGATGTGTTCGAAGTCACCCTCGAGCCGATGACCAAGTTTCCGCTGGTTCGGGATCTGATCGTCGACCGCTCGAAGATGTTCGAGAATCTGAAGAAGATCAAGGGCTGGGTGCCGATCGATGGCTCGTACGACCTTGGCATGGCACCCCCGCAGGACGACCAGATTCGGCAGATGCGCTATGCGCTGTCTCGCTGTATGACCTGCGGCTGCTGCCAAGAGGCGTGCCCGCAGGTGAATGACAAGTCCGAGTTCGTTGGCCCGGCCGCGGTCGCTCAGGCGCTGCTGTTCAACCTCCATCCCATCGGCAAAACGATGGAGAACGAGCGGCTGGAATACCTCTCATCTGAGGAAGGCATCACGGGCTGCGGCAACGCCCAGAACTGCGTGAAGGTGTGCCCCAAGGGCGTGCCGCTTACCCAGGCGATCGCTCAGATCAACCGCGATACGACGATGTACCGCTTGAAGAAGTGGGTGGGATTAGTCTAGGAAGCACCCACCTCAGTTCGAGATTGCGCTGATCGATAGCTAAGACATGAGCGCGCGGATTCACCCCATCCCTGTTCGCTGGCGCCCACAGTCCTTCCCCTGCAAAGGGAAGGTTCGGATCCTCCACTTGCAGGGGAGGAAGTTCGCGCTTGCGCGAACAGGTGGGGTGGTCTCGGTGACCGAAGCTTAGGTCTCAGAGACGGTGGGCCTTGAGCGCAAACTCTTGCGACCACAAGGCGGTATTCGTGTCGAACCACCCGACATAGCCGTCGAGGCGAACCCCCAGATCGAGGACTTCCTCGCCGACTTGGCGGACCGGATTCCCCTCGCCGTCTAAGGCGAACCACTCTTTCATGACCCCCGTTCGCTTGCAGAAGAAGAAGGCACTGACGATCGGATCCACCTTGATGTCAAACGGGTACTTCGCAGGGTAGCGAGCTTCACCTCTGAGGAAACCGATGTTCCTCATGTAGTTGTAATTCAGGTTTCCGGAACCACAACCAGGAAGTCGCTCCTTGACGCGGGTTGGCTCGATGGGTGCTTCGGGAAACTGTGCCTTCACAGCCCGCAACGAGATGGGATACCCATCGTCGTGGTCCTCCATATACAGGTTGATTGCGGTGCACAACTGCTGGAGTTCGGCACGGACGTGGGCTTCCAACCCGCGCTCCTTCGATGGGCGAAGAGCGAAAACCAGAATCGCCAGTAGCGTCCCCACGATTGCCGTCACGACGAGAATCTCAACGAGCGTGATTGCTCTCGACTTGTTCACTTGTTCTCCTTGCCGACACTGAGTGTTGCCGACGGTCTGCCTTCGGACGAGCTCCGGCGTCATTCCTGTAGGTACAGGATATCATGGGATCCTCCGAAATGAGCAGGATGTTCTTGAGGCAGGGGACATGAAACAGCCATGGACTCGTTGACGTCAAAATGAGTCAGAGTAAACTCCGGCTGGTACGCCCGCCAAGATGCCTGTCTATGTCTCGATTGGCGCATGGACGCTGCTCAGAACGGTTAGATGAACATGACGACACTCCTCGCACTCGCTGTAATGGCCGTCCAAGAGCCGGCCGAGTTCAAGATCGAACTCCCGAAGATGGTCAAGCCCGGTGCGGTGGTTAAAGCGAAAGCCCACGTAACCTTCGTCGATGGCTGGCATGGCTATCAGAATCCGCCGTCCGATCCTTACCAGAACCCGGTGACACTGAAGCTGGACACCAAGGGCTATAAGCTCACGAAGGTGACCTACCCGAAGGGCGTCATGAAGGACTTCGGCGGCACGCCGACCGCGGTGTACGAAGGCACTGTGACGATCTTGTTCGAGTTTGTCGCTCCGAAGAAAGTGGGCTCGCATCCCCTGGCGTTCACGGTCGACTACCAGCAGTGCAACGATTCGACCTGCCTGCCGCCCGCCGATACCAAGGCCAAGGCCACGTTGGTCGTCAAGAAGTGACGACGTTCCACGCAGGAGACGTGGAGTTCGGGGGGGACCGCCTCGCGATCATCGCTGGCCCCTGCCTTGCCGAGTCGCGCGATCTCTGCTTTGAAGTTGCCGAGGGCGTTAAGGCCCTGTGCGCAAAGTACGGCTTCGGCTATGTGTTCAAGGCTTCGTTTGACAAAGCCAACCGCACGTCGGTGAACACCACGCGCGGCGCAGGGATGGAAGCCGGTCTCGCCATCTTGTCCGAGATCAAAGATCGGCTCGGTCTACCGGTCACGACCGACGTCCACCTCCCCGATCAGGCGGCTCCCGTAGCCGACGTGTGCGACATTCTGCAGGTCCCCGCATTCCTTTGCCGCCAGAGCGACCTGCTCGAAGCTTGCGCTCAGACCGGCCGTCCGGTGAATGTGAAGAAGGGTCAGTTCCTTGCGCCGTGGGATGCCAAGAACATCGTCGACAAGCTGCAGTCGTTCGACGCCAAGGGTGTCATGCTGACTGAGCGAGGCACATCGTTCGGTTACAACGCGCTTGTGGTCGATATGCCCGGCTTGGAAGTCATGCGCAGCTTCGGGGTGCCGGTGTGCTTCGATGCCACCCACTCTGCCCAGCGCCCCGGCGGTCAAGGAGCGTCGTCCGGCGGCAATCGCGACAGCATTCCCGCGCTCACCCGAGCCGCGGTTGCGGTCGGCGTCGATGCGCTGTTCCTCGAGATCCACCCCAACCCCGCGCAGGCGCTGTCCGACTCCGCAACCCAGTGGCCGCTCGACCGCGCTGAAGAGCTGTTCGAGCAGATCGCCCGCATCCGCACCGCAACGCGATAGAATGCAGGCTATGGAGGTTCCGCCCGCGCGCGTCTGGACCCGCCGCGGCGTCGTGGCGGCCCTGGTCGGCTTCGTGGCGCTGATGGCGATCCTCCACATGGGGATCGGCACGATCTACCTGACTCCCCTCCAGATTCTCGAATCGCTCTTTCAGCGCGACGACTCGATGCACAGCCACGTTGTCTGGGCACTCCGTCTGCCGAGAGTTCTCGCTTGTATCTGCGCGGGTGCGCTGTTGGGGATGACGGGGGCGGCTTTTCAGGCGCTGTTCCGCAACCCGCTGGCCGACCCCTACGTGGTCGGCGTTTCCTCCGGCGCGGCGGTTGGCGGCGCGCTCGGGATTGTTCTCGGGGTCGGCGCGGGGTGGACAGGTTGGCTGCTCGGGCTCGGTCCACTCGTGATGGGTACGGCGGGAGGCTTGGGAGCCTTAGCCCTCGTTGTCAGCCTCAGCATTCGACGCGGCATCCTCGACCCCAACGCGCTCCTTCTGACGGGTGTGGTGCTGAGTGCCTTGCTGTCGTCGGTGTTGTCGCTCATTCTGTTGTGGAGCGGGTACGACACCAATGTGGTGTTGGGGTGGCTGCTCGGGCACATGTCTCCCGCCCACTGGAACCGCGTGACGACGATGGGGACGGTGCTGTTGATCACGGCCCCGCTGATGCTGAGCTTCGGCAAGCAGTTGAACGTGCTGGCGATCGGCGACGAGACCGCCCAACGCTTGGGGGTCGATCCGCATCGCAACCGCCCGCTCATCTTGCTCATTGGTTCGGTCATGGTCGCGGTGACGGTGGGTTCGATTGGGATTGTCGGCTTCCTCGGGCTGGTCGCGCCACACATCTCGCGACGGTTGCTCGGCGTGGACTGGCGGTACTCGATGCTCGGTGCAGGGCTGGTGGGCTCGGCGTTGTTGTGCGGTGCGGACTTGCTCGCCCAGCGTATCGTCGCCAATGCGGAAGTGCCGGTGGGCATCGTTACGGCAGTCATTGGTGCGCCCTTCCTCATCGCGCTCATGCGCCGCAAGGACTGACGTCCTGATTTGTGCGGGGTCGCTAAATCACCCGTGTGCCCCCTACCGTCACGCGAAAACCGTCGCTATACTGAAGTCGGCTCGGGGTCCCTTATGAGAAAGCTGCTCGTCTGCGCGTTGGTTGTGCTGTCTGGATTGTCCCTCGCTCAATACCCTCGAAACGGGGTTCGCTTGCTCAGCCACGTAGACCTTGACCAGTTCCCGGGTTCGCCGACTTCAGGAGCGGCCATCTACGGCTACACCTCGCCCTCGGGCCGGGAGTACGCGACGATGGGAGTTCGGAACGGCACGGCTATCGTCGAAGTCACGAACCCTTCCGTCCCGATCATCCGTGCGCACATCCCGGGTCCAAGCAGTCTCTGGCACGAGAATGTGGTGCTAGGCGACTTCTGCTACTCGGTGACGGAAGGGGGCGGAGGCATTCAGATCATCGATCTGCGCAACATCGACCTCGGTGTAGCCACGCTCGTTGCTACGTACGCGGGAAACGGTCTCGACAACGTCCACACAATCCAAGCCGACCCGACCACCAACCGCCTGTTTGTCAATGGTTCGAACCGTGGCTTCGTGGTCCTGGATGCCACCAATCCCACCGCGCTCGTCGAGATCGGCCGCTGGACCACCAAGTACGTTCACGATTGCGTGATCCGCAACTATACCAGTGGCCCTTATGCGGGCAAGCAGATCGGCTTCTTCTTCTGTGGGGTTTCCGGCCTCTACATTGTGGACATCTCCAATCCGGGAACGATGGTCGATCGGGGATCCCTCAACTACTATCCGCAAGCCCAGGTGAACTTCTATTGCCACAGTGGCGCTTTGACTCCTGATGGCCGCTACCTGATGTTGAACGACGAGCTCGATGAATACCGAAGCTTGACGTCTTCCTGCACGACCCTCGTGGTGGATGTGGCCAATCTCGACGCGCCGACGGTGGCTCAGCGGTTCACCAGCGGTATCAATACCATCGACCACAACTCTCATCTGCGCAACGGCTTCCTCTACCTCTCGGCCTACAAGGCGGGGATGCGGGTTTACAACGCCGCAAACCCTCTCGCTCTGAGCGAAGTCGGCTTTTTCGATTCCTACCCGGCGAGCACGAACTCGAACTCGTTTGATGGCAACTGGGGGGTTTACGCAGGATTCGCCAGCGGCAATGTCGTCATCTCAGACATCAACTCCGGGCTGTTCGTTCTGGACGCGAGCGAAGCGATTGGCGGGGGAGCTCCTCTCACCGGCTTGGTCTCGGCGTATGGCACGGTCGTGGGCACGATTGCCGACCTCCGGTACGCAGATGATCGGCGCCTGCAGATCACGCGGACGGGTCGCTACGATTTCACGGTGCTCGCTGAAACCTCGAAGTCCACTCGAAACCTCGTCGACCTTTCCGTCAAGGGCAAGGGCACCGGCCGGTTCGATGTCCTGCTGAAGAACAAGACCACCGGCCAGTTCGATCTGGTTGGGGCCCTGGGTCTTACGCAGCTGGAGCGAACGGTGAACTTCCCGAACCTCGCCGCCGCCAACTACATCACGAGTTCTGGACAGATCGAGGTGCGCCTAAGGTCCCAGGGCAACCCTGCGGCGAGCGCCGTAGTATTAGACTTGGACATGGTGCGTGCCACCTTCCACAACTAGACATGAGCATCTCGGCGATCGTTAGCCTCTTTCTGATTGGACAGAGTCCGCTCCCGGACACGCCAGTCACCTTCTCGACCGGAGGTGCGACGGCTGCCGCCACAGTTGCCGCACTTGCCAAGGAGGCGAATGTGTCCTTGGCGGTCTCGGCAGCGATGCGTGGTGAGATCCTCGTGATTCATGCCGACCAGGTGCCTCTTGGCGAACTGCTGAAACGTGTGGCGACCGTTACGGAGGGTACTTGGGAGTCGTCCGGCAACAGCTGGACCTTGATTCCCAATCGTGCCGCCCGCGAGACCGCGCGGGCAAAGCGTCGAACCGAGCGGATGAAGAAGCTGCGGGCGGAAATCGCGCGTCAGTTGAAGCCGCCGACCAAGCCCGATCAAATCACGGAAGTTGCTCTCCCATCGTTCGCTTTCGGCGGCAGCAGCATGCGCGTGGCCCAACTGGTCAGCCCGCTCGATCTGGCTACGCTGGCGGACCTGCCCGAGTCGGGCCGCATCGTCTACTCGTCTGCACCCACTCGAATGCAGCGTGCCTTTACTCCCAATGCCCGGCTGATCCAGGACATGATTGCTGAGCACAACAAGTCGGCGAAGGCCCAAGGAGAGCAGGTCGTTGGCGACAACGACGCCGATACGGAGCGGGCGATGGCGTGGATGAGGCGAATGGGACTGGATCGGCGCGCGAAGGTCATCACCGAGCCGCCGGCCAAGGTTCTTCTGGCGGTGCAAAACGGCGGCATGCTGGGTGACGCCATGATCCAGGCTCAGGTCAAAGTGTACGATCGCGAGGGCAACGTCTTGCTGACCGAGTCGTCGACCTTCATGATCGAGGATGTTCTCGGCAGCTTCGGCGGCGACGATGAGCCCGAAGAAAACCCGAAGCCGGCTCCCAAGGACGACAGTCCGAAGATCGAGCTGACTCCGATCGGACGTGAGTTTTCCAAGATGATGGTCGGCATGAGTCAGGCCTTCATGGGTTCGCCGGTTAAGCCGTCGGATGAACTGAAGCGTGTCGCCAGCCGTCCGCAGGAGTATGAGCCGCTTGGGTTCCTCGTTGGGGATTATCTGATTCAAGCGGTCAAGTACCGCAAGCAAACTCTGGTCGCTAACCTTCCGGACGATGCGGTCGAGAACTCAGACGCGCTGAACGAAAGCACGACGATCAACCAGTTCCTGAAGCGGCTCGAGACCCGTTCGCAGTTCGTCGAGACGACCGAGGCTGGCTTCTGGACGCTTGCGCCAGCGGACGGCGAGCGCTCACGAGCGGATCGCGTCGATCGGGTGGCGCTGGGGGCCTTGTTGGCAAGCGCCGACCCTGGTGGCTCGATTCCGCTCGTTAAGATGGCCGAGTTTGCCGCCCGGTCGCCGAAGTTCGGGATGCGCAATCCGCTGCCGATGTTCGCGGCGCTCCTGGTCGCGCCGAGCATCCTTCGCATGGGCCTCGAACCGAAGGGCTGGGATGCCCTCGCGTTGTACGGTTCCTTGGCCCCCGCCCAGCGGATGGACTTGGAACGAGGCTCGAGGATTCCCTTCGCAACCATGACGCCCGCCCAGTTGGTTTTCGCGAACCGAATGGTGTACGGAGCCGATCCTCAAATCCAAACGACTCCGGACGCATTTGGTGAAGGCGATCTCGGTGGCTTCATGGGAATGATGATGCAGGGTTTCATGTCCGGTGGCGGGGATAAGGACTTCCGCGAGGAACCGACCGAAGTCGCCCCCAATGGTCTGCAAAACGCGGGCTTCTTGAGTGCCAAGGTCGCCAACGACTATGTCTTCCAGCCGCAGGGCGCAAATCCGCTGCTGAGCATGATGGGGATGGCCGGTGCCGAAGAAGTCGCGATGATGACAATGTTCAAGGATGCGGCGGGGGCCGAGGTCGGGGCCTTCATGCCCGATCTGAAGGAGTTCAAGCTGGGCACGCGAAAGACGATTCGCTTGAGCCTTCAGCTTGCCCCGGAGGCTGCCGTTCGCAATACGCTTAACGACGACCGGCTGCCCGCCGACGCGCCTACCTACACGCTGGACAACGCCCCGGCCGAAGTCAAGGCACGTCTCGACAAGGCGCGGGAGGCCCTCAAAAAGCTCGATATCCCGTTCCTGGATCCCGGTATCTTCCAGCGACGCTCAGTCCCGCCGAGTTCCTGATCCCTGCTACGCATACGGTGCTGTTCGGAGTAGGAACGAGGAACAGGTGTCCAAAAGGCACCGGGGAAACGCCTATGAAGAGCAAAACGCTTGGTTTGGGATTGATGGCGGGCATGCTCGCACTTTCGGCTTCGGCTCGCTCCGAAGAGCTATTGGAGCGGATCGCCGTTGCGGTCCTCGCCGACAAGTTCGGTATCGATACGCGTGAGGTTGTCGTGCTGCAGCAGCAGACTCGACTGCCCGTGTATGAACTATCCCCGATCCTCGAAGGTTCCTATTACTTCAGGCAGCGCCCAACCACCGTGTGGCAGATGCGCGAGCAGGGCCTCGGATGGGGCCAGATTGCACAACGCGTGGGCATGCATCCGGGAACATTTAACAAGTTGCGGAAGCAGGGTGCCTTCGATCGGGATCGATTCTGGGCGATGTCTTATCGAGAGCGCTTCGGAGTACCGGAGACTCAGATAACGGTCGTGCGCCAGCGCGGCGGAACGCTCGAAGATGTGCTTGCTGCGATTGTGATCGGCAAGCTCACCAACAAGCCCCCTCAGGACGTCTACGCTCGCTACCAGACCGAGCGGTCGTGGGCCACGGTCGCATCGATCCAGAATGTCCGGATCGAGCAGTGGCAGAAGGTCAGCGTACCGACCAAAGTTCACTACACCCTGGCCTCCTCCAACGTCAAGACCAAGTCCGACTCCAAAGTCAAGGTAACAACCGGCTCGGGCAAGAGCAAGGACATGGACAAGGGGAAGGGCAATGGCAACGGCAATGGCAACTCAAAGAGCCAAGGCCAAGGCCAGGGTAAGGGTAAAGGCAAAGGCAAGGGCGGCTAGTCCCGCTTGATCGATGATGTCTGAGAGGGGTCGTGATTCGTCGCGACCCCTTTCCGTTGATGACCGACGGCGACCCCAAAGTGCATGCTCGCTACCGGGTAGCCTCAAGTGGCGTGAAGGTCGCAACTTACAACGTCAACTCGATCCGCTTGCGGGCGCCGATCGTTCAGGAATGGCTTGCCGAGCACGAGCCGGATGTCATGGTGGTCCAAGAGACCAAGTGCGAGGACAGCAAGTTCCCCTTGGCTGACTTCGAGGAGATCGGCTACCACTGCACCATCCACGGCCAAAAAGGGTTCAACGGAGTCGCCATCCTCAGCCGCGAGCCGCTTCAGCGAGTTTCGCTGGGATTGGGCGATCCGCTCTTTCCCGAGGACTGCCGCGTGATGATCGGGGAGGTCGATGGGGTCGCGATCATCAACACCTATGTGCCAAACGGGACCCTGGTCGGCAGCGACAAATGGGACTACAAGCTTCGCTGGCTAGAGCGATTCCGCACGATGATCGCCGAGCGATTCCGCCCGTCCGACCCTGTGATCTGGATGGGGGACATCAACATTGCGCCGACGCCTGATGACGTCTACGATTCGCGAAAAGTGTACGGCAAGGTCGGCCACCACCCCGACGAGTTCAGCCGCTTGGATGCGATTCTGGATTGGGGTTGGTGCGACTGCTTCCGCCGGTTTACGCAGGGGCCGGGGCACTACACCTACTTCGACTACGTGATCACCACCTCCGTCCAGCGAAATCAGGGTTGGCGGATCGACCACATCTATGCGTCCGAAGGACTTGCCGGAGCGTGTACCGCGTGCCAGATCGACCTCGAGCCTCGTCGTATGGATAAGCCCTCCGATCACACCGTGGTCTGGGCGGAGTTCGACCGATGATGCTCCTCCTTGCTTCCGGATTCTTGATCGGCCCTGACGCCATGCCTACCCGATGGCAAGACCCGGGTTACAACCGCCTGCTGTGGATTCAAGGGCCGCATTGCGACCAGCGCGAGGGCCAGGTCATCGACACGATCGTGTTGCACGCGACGGTCAACGAGAGTCTCGAGAGCACCACAAGGTGGTTCATGAATCCGGAGGCGCGCGTGAGTGCCCACTTCACCGTAGGCAAGGACGGCAGCATCGTGCAGCACGTGTCGACCTTCGACCGGGCTTGGCACGCCGGAGTCAGCCGCGACGTAGAAGGTCGCGAGCGCGTCAATAACTTCAGCATCGGCATCGAGATCGTCAACCGTAACGACGGAATCGAGCCGTTTACGGAGCCCCAGTACCGCGTGGTCGACAATCTCGTCGGGATGCTGAAACGGCGATTCCCGACGGTCCGCTACATCACCAGCCACGAGTATGTGGCCCAGCCGAAGGGGCGAAAATCGGATCCCAAGGGATTCGATTGGGAACGACTTCGCCACTGGGAACCGAACATCAAACTAGTACCATGAGTTTGCTTGCGTTAGGCCTTGCTGGAGTCGCGATGTTGAGCCAAGATGCCGCGGCGTTGCCGCCAGCGCTTCGCCGCGAGTTTCGCGCGGCATGGGTGGCAACCGTCGACAATATCGACTGGCCCTCAAAGCGTGGACTCCCGACCGACAAGGCGATCGCCGAGCTCAAGCATATCCTCGATACGGCAAAGCGGCTGAACTTCAACGCCGTGGTGCTGCAGGTGCGGCCATCCGCCGACGCGCTGTATCCGAGTCAGTTGGAGCCATGGTCGGAGTACCTCACCGGGCAGCAGGGTAAACCGCCCGAGCCGTATTGGGATCCGCTGGCCTACGCCGTTCAAGAGGCGCACAAGCGCGGCCTTGAGCTTCACTGCTGGTTCAATCCCTATCGGGCGTGGCATCCGGCGGCAAAGGGCACCCCCGCCCGCAACTATGTCGGCACCACGCATCGCCATGCCGTGCGCAACTACGGCCGCTACCAGTGGATGGACCCAGCCGAAACCGACACCCAGCAGCGCACCATCGAGGTCATGATGGATGTTGCTCGTCGCTACGACATCGACGGTGTACACATCGACGACTACTTCTACCCCTACAAGGAGCGCGACAACCAAGGACGTGCGATCGATTTTCCCGACAAAGGGAGCTTCGAGCGCTACCGTGCGGAAGGCGGAGCTTTGGATCGTGATGACTGGCGCCGTGAGCAGGTCAACCAGTTTGTAGAGCGGTTCTATCGTCAGCTCAAGACCGAGCGCCCGTGGGTGAAGTTCGGCATCAGCCCCTTCGGCATCTACCGTCCGGGAGTCCCTGAGGGGATCAAAGCCGGGGTTGACCAGTATGCCGACCTGTACGCCGACGTGCTGAAGTGGTGGCACGAGGGTTGGCTCGACTATCTCAGCCCGCAGCTGTATTGGCCGATCGGCCAGACGCCGCAAAGCTACCCCAAGCTCCTCGAATACTGGCGAGACGAGAATAAGCAGAAACGCCACTTGTGGATCGGCAACTACTCGGGCCGCCTCGACTCTGCGAACGGCAACTGGAACACTAGCGAACTGCTGAATCAGATTCGATTGACCCGTGAGAAGGGGGCGGGAGGCAATGTGTTCTTTAGCATGAAGACGTTTCTGCGGGATTGGAAAGGCATCAATTCGGCTTTGCTTCGGGGCTTGTATGCCGCCCCCGCATTGGTACCGGCTTCGCCGTGGCTCGATGAAGAGCCTCCCGCAGCTCCGAGCCTGATCGAACGCAAGCCGGTTGGGGCATCGATCGAAGCCACTTGGACCACGGAGGGAGAGCCGATCCGGTTCTACTTGGTGCAAGTGCGTCGCGCGGGCCAGTGGCGCACCGAACAGATCAGCGGCAACGCAATGGTGCGACTCACGCAGGTGGATAAGATCGAGGGCGTCGCGGTGACGGCGATCGACCGGGTAGGCAATGCAAGTCCGCCGCTCTTGTTTGACGTGGCAGGTCGATGAAGTAGGGTGGGCCCGGTGGGGATCGAACCCACGACCAAGCGGTTATGAGCCGCCCGCTCTAACCCCTGAGCTACGGGCCCGAATGGATGCTTTTGCACCCCGGGGCAGGATACCCGTCGTACCGTCAGGCCGCGTCTGAGTGGTTCAGAGCAAAGTCGGACAGCGCGCCTCGCAGCGAGTCTTGGAGCGATGCGAGAGGGCCGCGGAGGGGCCCGCATTCAAAACCTTGGAGTTCAAGCGCGGCCTTCACGACCCTTGCACTTCCCGCGTGGCGAAGCGGTTCGGGGAGCCAGTGGGCGAGGGCATCGGGATACAGTCGCCACGGGGCCAGGGTAACGATCGGACTGATGCGCGCCTCATTGAGGGAAAACTGGTCGGAGTGGGTGCCTTCGGGATAGAACGCTGCGATCCCCGAGACGGACGCGGTCTGCATTACGGTCGGTAGAGCATTTAGGCGTTCCCGGAGAGCGGCGGTGATGCGGCGAGTAGGATCGACAACCGCGACGGGTAGCGATGCGTGGTGGGCGACGAACGAGATGAACTGAAAGACCTCGTCATCGGTGAACTCCCCGAAGGGAGGTGGCGAGACAACCAGCAGATTGGCGCCCGTGCGAGCCGCGTGCTGAGCGAGATCCAGCGTGGGACTCGTCGCAAAGCAGGTGGCGTGGACAATCACCGGGTGGCCCTCGGCCATGCGAACGGTGAGCTCGAGCATATGTTTGCGCTCGGCAAGCGAGAGGGTGCTGAACTCGCCTACCGTCGTGCCGACAACGAACCCCTGCACCCCTTCGTCAAGGAAGTGGCGGATCAGCCGCCCGAGACGCACTTCGCTGATCGACGAGGTGTCGTCAGTAAAGGGCGTCGGTAACGGCGCAAACAGCCCGACGAGGTTGCGCATGTTTGGATTATCGGCGGGCGTTTGAGAATCTGAACCGCACACATCAACCAACGCAGAATCCGTTTGGACGATCTGGCAGTTTCGCTTGGGTCGGACGATAAGGAAACACCCGGTCAGCGAGGAATGCGACGTGCTCATCGCGATGCTGGGCGTGGCCGACGATGGTGACAAACGGGCTGCATACGATCGAGTGTCCATCCTGCCGATACACCCGATCGAAGCACGTGACGTTGAGCAATCCGGTCTCGTCCTCAAGGTCGAAGAACACGACTCTTTTCCCGCTTGGGGTTGGGGGAAATCGCAGCCTTATCGGATTGCCGACCACGAATGCCGCGGTGCCATCGGGCAGACGGCGGGCATCAGCGGTCGTAAGCCCGCCCTTCCGCAGGACGCGTTCGCGTTCGTAAGCCATGAGGTGCTGGTCGACGTCAAGCCCCAAGGTCGCCCGTTGGTAAAGGGCTTTCTCGATGTCCGAGAAGTCGGGCAGATCTTCACGCAGGGTGGGCTCGGCGTAGCTGAGGGGTAGTCCTCCGATCGGACGCACTAATCGGGTGTATTCAATGGCATCGGGGATTGCCCACAGCAATGCGCGGCGGTGCTGATGAAGAGAATCGAAAGCTCCGCAAAGGATGAGTTGCTCGAGCTCATCGCGCTCGGGTTGAATCCGGGCGACAAAGTCGAAGAACGACGTGAACCTGCGCCGCTTGGTCATCGATCCAGTTGCCGTGCGCTCCATCACGGCGACCGCGTTGCTCGATCCGGTTGAGACGTCCGGTTGCTCGGGCTCTTGTGGGGTGAGCGAAGCCTCGACGATTCTCATTTTTAACTCTTCGGAGAGACCGTCGATCTGGTTCAGCCCCACCCGTAGGCCACCGTTGGGAACCCAAAGCCCTGAGGCAAGAACGTCTTCGACCTGAAACCCAAGCTCGCTTTCATTCACGTCCGGGGTCAGGATCTTGACCCCTCGGCTACGAGCCTCATTGACCAAGGTGCAAGGGCCATAGTAGCCCGCAGGTTGGGCATCGAGCAGCGCTGCGAAGTATTCCGAGGGGTAGTTCTGCTGACAGTAAACGGAGCGGATCGAGACCTCGGCAAACGCAAGCGCGTGCCCTTGTGCAAACCCGTACCCTTTGAACCCTGCGACAAGATCGATGACCTCATCGGCGACCGGTTCGGAGTAGCTCCGCTCCCGAATCCGCCGTCTCAGATCGTCGCGAATGGCGTCGCCGTATTCCTCCCTCCGCCGCTTGTGAATCTGTTCTCGCAGGTCTTCGGCTTCACCCGAGGTGCATCCCGCGAAAGTCTGCAGCAGTTGATCGATCTGTTCTTGGAAGACGACGATGCCGTAAGTGAGTCCAAGAATTTCTTCCAGGTGGGGGTGAGAGAAGCTGTAGGGCTTACCCCGACGGCGGGCGATCATTTCGTTGAGCTTCACCGCACCACCCACTCCTGGCCGGATTCCCGCCTGGACGAGGCTGGCTTCGTGCAGATTGTTGGTGCGGATGCGCTGATGGGCTTGGCGCATCGCGGGCGAGGCGGACTGGGGAATGCCAATCAGTTCTCCCGAACGCATCGCTTCATAGGTGTGGGGATCATCAACCGGGACGACGTTAACGTTGAAATCCGGACTGCGAAGGCGGATGCGCCGCTCGGTGCCCGAAAGCACATCCTGTCCACGGAGACACAGGATGTCGAACTTGTCGAAGTAATGCTTCGCGCTTCGTTTATCCCACTGGATGATGCGGATCGGTACGCCGTCGGCCTCGCCTCCGGAGTCCATCACCGGAACCGTCATCGCAAGCGGTTCCTGCGAGATGACCACCCCCGACGAGTGCGCACGAATGTTGCGCGGAAGATCCATCATGCGTTCGGCTAGCGTCATGATCCAGTGCAACCGCTCCATCGGGATGTTGCTCTCTCGCAGCTCGGGCCGAGATTCAATCGCATGGGCAAGACGATCCGGGGCGATGCCGGCATGAATGCGTTTGCTGAGGAAGCCTAATAAAGAGTTCGGCAATCCGAACACTTTGCCGACTTCACGGATGATGCCGCGGGTACAGAACGCTCCAATCGCCGAGACCGTTGCAACCCGTTCGTTGCCGTATCTCTTCACCAGATACTGTCGGATATCCTCCCGTCGGTGCGCTTCAAAGTCAATATCGATGTCGGGACGCTTGCTGCCGTCCTCAGGCAAGAATCGGTCGAAATGAAGTCGGTGGGAGTAGGCATCGATTCTCGATAACCCCAGGCAGTAGGCAACCACCGAGTCCACGACTGAGCCTCTTCCGCTGAACAGGATGTCCTGTTCCTCCGCCCACCGGCAGGCATCCCAAATCGTGAGGAAGTGGCTGGCGAACTTGAGACGCTGAATCCGGTCGATTTCCCGAGCGATCCGCTTGCGGAGAGGATGGGTAATTTTCGGATACCGAATGAACGCCCCGGCCTCAACGATCTCGGTCAGTGCGTGGTTAGGGTCGTCGTAAAGCGGAGGTAGAGAAGTGCGCCCGGGCAGGACGTCGTCATCGCAACAGTTCGCGAGATCGATCGTTGCCTGAATCCACTCCGGATGGTCGGAAAAGAGGTGAATAAGCTCCGCGCTCGTGCGAAGGTGCCGCTCCGCATTGAGCGGCCGCTCCGGATGAGTCTCATACGCGGGCTGTCCTGGGAAGCGCAGTGGCTTGCGTCCGATGACCTCTTCGATGCCGCAGAGGGTGTCGATGCACACGATGACGTCCTGCACCGGGGCGTGTTCGGGGCGAGCGTGGGTGACCAGCCCACCAGCAATACATCGCACCCCGCGTGAACTCGCCAAATCGGCGAGCCGGCGGTTCAACGAGATCTCCCAAGGATGGAACGTCCGCTCGATCTCGACGCGCACCTGATGCTCGCCAAACACACTGACCAGCCGATCGAGGGTCGTTGACGCCTGGTCATCCTTCCCACGCAACAAGGGCATGACCAGCGGCCCGACATGTCCCCCGGTGAGGCAAAACAGATCCACGGCGTGCTGTTCGAGCAGCGTCCAAGAAGCCATCGGAAAGCCGCGTGGTTGGTTCAGATGACAAGCCGTGATGAGTTCTGAGAGGTGTCGGTATCCGCGACGGCTGCGCGCGATCAAGACGATCCGCCCGCCGGTCTCAAGTTCGATTTCCGCTCCGATCAAGGGTTTGATGCCCGCACGGCGACACGCATGAGCGAACTCGATCGCACCAACCAGCGAGTGTCGGTCGGTGATCGCCATCGCCGGGCAGCCGACCATCGCCCCAAAGGCCACCGCTTCCTCGGGCAGCATCGTTCCGCGGCCAAAACTGTATCCCGAGAGCACGTGCAGCGGCACATACGGCTGTGCAACCGTGCGGCGGTTCCAGGTGACCTTCTTTGGTTCGGGGATGCCGTAGGAAAGCCGAACCAGCGCCATCTTCTCCTCTCGTCGTTTCTGGATGCGCAGGCTCCAGTCCTCGCTGTGGTCGGTGTCCTCGGGCTGTTGTCCCAGAGTAGGCAAGATGAGTGGGCCGAGGTCCGAGATGCTCTCGCGGCGGATTCCGCGGGTATCTACGGTGTGCGCGTACTCGCGATAAGGCTCGCCGTTCCACCATTCGCCCAGTTCGCGCCAACGAGCAAGATCGCTCATCCTGTCCCCCCTTGCCAGGCACGCAGCACGTGAACTCGGCGGGGAACTTGGACTTCGGAGGCGCAACAGATCGCGCGATCCCCAAACACGGTCTTCAGCCGATGGATCGCATCTTCTGCCGCATCTTGGTCGCGAGGGTCGACGATCGAAAACTGCGTGAAGTGGGAGCTTTCTTCCGTGAGCAGCTCAACAACCAGCCCGATCAGGGGCTCGACGGGGCGGATCTCTCGGATAAGGACGAAGTGAATCTGCGTAGCGGTGCGAAGTGGCTTTGGAGTGACAACCTCGAGCTTCTCACCATTCACCCATGCATGGATGATTCTGGAGCGTCGGTCCTGATTCGCCAGCCCACGCGCGAGTTCCATCGCGACTTCCCGCAGCAGCCGTTCCAGCATGGCTTGGTCATCGATCCCGTCAGGAATCTCGCGGCATGCGCGCACGGTGGGTGGCCCGTCGTTTGGTCGAAGCTCGTCGCTGAGCTGTCCAATCGCCGCCAAGTGAATCGATCTGCCCAGCTCGCCGAACTGGTTCTTGAGCGTGTCCAACGATAGAACCTGCACATCGCGGATCGTACGGCATCCGAGGAAGCCGAGCCGGTACGTCAACTCCGTGGCAAAGGGAAGTGCCCGCACGTGCAGGGGAGCGAGCATCCGTTCGGGTCGAACCACCCAGTCCGCATGGATTCCCCCATGCCTCGCTGCCAACTGAGCCAGCCACATCGCGCGTCCAATGCCCATCCGATGCGGCTTGGGGATGGCGTCTTGAATCGCGGCAAGCAGGGAATAGGGGTCGGGATGGGCTCCGAGATCGAGCGAGATGGCGTTAGGCGCGTGGACCTCGATGCGTTCGGTGAAGCGTCGTAAGGGCTGGGTCCATGCTTGCCGCGCTGCTTCCCATTGCAACAAGGGCTCGGTGGCAACAAACGTGGCCCCCTGTGCGAGGGTTTTCGCCTCAACCAGACTGAAACCAACCGCGATACCCATCCCTCTCGCCTGCTCGCACACTTCGACAACGCGCTTGCCATCGTGGACGATGACTGCGCCGTCAGGGCGTTTTGGGAGAGAGTCCCGATAGAACCGACTGAGGTGGACATACGCAAAATAGTGCATATATGTCTACTATTATAGGCGACATTTACGAGATCTGGACAGATCATGATTTCGCGCATACTGCCGCCCTCCGCCGGTAGCTAAGCTCTCACCACCCATCGACGTGCCGGTCCCAGGTCTCATCGCAATGCGGTCGTGGTGCGCGCTCTCCCTGCGCCTACCGGAGGAACGATCGCCGCATGAGCCTGGGGTCGGCACCGGCGCGCTAAGGCTAAAATGGTGCGACACCCATGCTGTCCATGTTGCTGACCACCGTGATCGCCCAAACCGCCGCTCCTGCTCCGCTCATGCCGATTCCAAGTCCGCGCCAACTCGCGTGGCACCGGCTCGAGACGTATGCCTTCGTCCATTTCGGCCCCAACACATTCTCGGGCAAGGAGTGGGGCGAGGGTCGCGAAGACCCCAAGAGCTTCGCTCCGACCGTGCTCGACGTCGAGCAGTGGGTGAAGGCATTCAAAGCAGGCGGCATGAAGATGGTGATTCTCACCGCCAAGCACCACGCCGGCTACTGCCTTTGGCCCAGCAAGTACAGCACCCACACCGTCGCCCAACCCGACCACACGCGCGACATCCTCCGCGAACTCAGCAACGCCTGCCGCAAGCATGGACTCAAACTCGGCGTCTATCTTTCGCCTTGGGAT
>JANJUB010000205.1 GCA_024710805.1 Fimbriimonadaceae bacterium
GGTGTTTTGCCCTGAGTCAGGTTCAGCGAGGGCACGACACATCCCTCGCCCCCAAATGCACAGGGTGGGCGTCTGAAATCACCTATCAGAATCCCCCTCACGTCAAAGGGTCGAAGGGGATGATGGTGACAAAAGTGGGGCGGCTGATGGGTCTTGAACCCACGACCTCCTGAGCCACAGTCAGGCGCTCTAACCCCTGAGCTACAACCGCCGTAATCGCTCACTATTGTGCCCGATTGAGGTCGAACTTCGCCACCTCTCAGCCCATGAGGGCCGCGCCGTACTTCGCGATCGCCGCCTTTAGGCAAGCAGCAGGGGCGGGATGATGGTCGTGGCTGGGTTTCACGAGCTGGCCGATAGCTTGGTGTGCATCAATCTGGCCGCCGGTGACACGATCAAGCCAGCTCTTCACTTCTCCTGCCGGCAGATCCAGCGTCTGGCCGTTCAGGGCCAGAAACGCAACGCACCCGATGAGGGCCGTCGCCGCATCGGCTTGGTCGTGGAAAGGCTGTTTGGCCGCGAAACCGGTGAGGAACCGCGCCGCCTGTCCGATCAGGTCGAGGCTCCCGCCGTAGCCGTACTGGTAGTAGGTCGCCTCTTCCAGCAAGGCATAGTTGAACGGGTTTGACTTCTTGGTTAGCTGCAGGTTCACCCAAAGCATGTCCTGAACGGTGAGATACTCGAGCGTGCGGGGGGCTTCGGAGACGGCCGTGTCCATGGTTGTATGGTACCGGAGGTCGGCGAAGGTAGGATTTCGAATGTCGAATGTTGCCTGCGGTTAAGCGACATCCCACACGCTCCACTCGACTCCTCGGTAATCTCCTCCCATGTGGATCTTCACCTCGAACTCCTTCCTGAGCATCGTCAAGCACGATCATGATCCCGGGTTGCTGCACGTCCGGGCTCGGTTTGCGGGGGACATCGAAGAAGTGTTCCCCGGGGCGGATGTCATCGAGACGCCGTCCGCTGACTACCGCTTCCGAACTTCGTTGCCGCGCGAGAAGGTCGCCGAGGCGATGGCCCGCCTGACCCGCGAGATCGACTATGACAACTTTAAGAACAGCGTTTCGGATCCCGCACGCCGAGACGAGTACATCAAGGTCTGGGAAGTGATGTGGCACGCTCAGCGTGCACGAAACTTTTAGGCCTCGGGAACGACATCCGAGACAATTCCGACCCGGGCGTGGATGTATTCTCCGCGCTCGAGTTCATCCACGATGAACTCGGCGATGTCATGCACCATGACGTTCTCCGGTCCCTCCGGGATGGCCTCGCGGGCCACGCGATACCGTGAGTCGGACAAGTCGTCGCTGAAGAAGACCGGGCACACGAGTGTCCAGTCCTTGTTGCTTGCCTTCAGGTACTCCCACTGGCGGCGATGCTCGGCCGCGACATTCAACAGATAGGGAGGGAGATCGTCGAGTTCCCGAAAGACGCTGGCTCCGGCGACGGCGATGATCCTCTTCAGAGACGCGTCCCTCATCTCGCGCAGAATCGTGCGCACGTTGTCAGAAAGATCCGACGCGGGCTTGCTGATGTCCGCCATGGCGAGCGTCGAAATGACCGCTTGAGCGCCCTCAATCGTCTGGCCTACGACGAGCGGATCGCGGATATCGCCCTCGACGATGTCCTCATCGGGAACGTTGGAGGCAAGTCGAAGCGTGCTGCGTACCAGAACGCGCGGACGATGCCCACGCTTGATGAGCAGATCTAAGACCTGCCGGCCAAGTTGGCCGGTCGCACCAAAGACGGCTACAACCATCGTTCTCCCTCTCGATGAAGTAACCGCAAGGTTTGGACCAACCCTCCTATTGCCGAAGCGCTTCCGCGGCGGTCGTGCTTTCCCAGGGGAAAGAGGGGTTGCCAAAATGTCCGTTCTTCGCGGTCGGCAGGTAGATTGGCCGTCGCAGATCGAGGTGCTCCATGATGCCCTTCGGCGACATGTCGAAGGTTGCGCGGACGCGCTTTTCAATCGTCGCGGCATCGACGGTCTCGGTTCCGAACGTATCGATGTTCAGCGAGACGGGCTGGGCGACGCCAATCGCGTAAGCGAGGGCGATCTGAGCCCGTTCAGCGAGTCCGGCGGCGACGATGCACTTGGCGATGTGGCGCGCCATGTAAGCGGCCGAGCGGTCGACCTTCGTCGGATCCTTGCCCGAGAACGCGCCGCCACCGTGAGGGCACATGCCGCCGTAGGTATCGACGATGATCTTGCGGCCCGTCACGCCGGTATCCGCCTGCGGTCCTCCGATCACAAAGATGCCGGTCGGGTTGATGAAATACTTGATCTCGTCGCTGGCGTACTCTTCGTATTCCTTGAGCACGGGTTGAACGATGTGTTGCTTGACGACTTCGGTGACCGCCTCGTGGGTGAGCGAAGGCGAATGCTGGGCCGAGACGACGATCGTGTCGATCCCCTTTGGCCGGCCGTTCTCATACACCACGGAGACCTGGCTCTTCACGTCGGGCCGCAGACCAAGCGACGGGTGCTTCTTGCGGACATCGGCGGCTCGGCGGACCAGCGCATGGGCAATCGAAATCGGCAACGGCATCAGCTCGGCGGTCTCATTCGCCGCCATTCCGAACATCATGCCTTGGTCGCCCGCGCCTCCCGTGTCGACGCCGACCGCGATGTCCGGCGACTGCTCCTGGATGGCGACCATCACGCCGCAGGTGCTGCCGTCGAACCCGAGTTCAGTGTCGGTGTAACCGACCTCGTTGATCGTCCGTCGGACGATGTCGGCGACTTCGATGTAGCCATCGACGGTGACCTCGCCGGCGACCACGGCCAGGCCGCGAGTGAGCAGCGTCTCAATCGCCACGCGGGCCTTCGGGTCTTGCCGCAAGCACTCGTCGAGGAGTGCGTCGGAAATCTGATCAGCAAGTTTGTCCGGGTGGCCCTCGCTAACGCTCTCGGACGTGAAAATACGCAGGTTGCTCATGTTGCCGAGGGCAGAGGGTACCCGTTTAGGGCTCGTTCGGGCCAGACTGTCCGAGCAGCTGGCGGGCTCGTTCGAGCCCAGCGGCCAGCGATGGCTGCATGTTCTCCTCCCCAATGTGCTGGTGAAACTCCGACTTTTCCATCAGCTTTGCTGGCTGGCTGCGCGGGGCGCAAAGCACCAGATATCGCCCCGAGGCGCGCAACCGATCGGCCAGGCCCTCGAGGGCATGCAATCCCGTGGCATCGATCGCGGTCATGTTGCGCAGCCGCAACATGACGACCTTGGGCAGCGAGTCCAGTTGGTCGTCGATGATCGAGAGTTTCTCAGTCGCGCCGAACAGGAACGGTCCGTGGATGCGGAAGACCTTCACGCCCTCGGGGATGGGGTTCGTTTGCAGGCTGTGGGCGAAGCCCTCCTGGATGTACTCGGGGGTGACTTCAGCGACGGTGCTCGTGCTGGTGACGCGGCGGATGTAAAGCAGCGCCGCTAGGATCATGCCGGCTTGGACGGCGACCGTCAGGTCGGCGAAAACGGTCAGCAGGAACGTAATGAGCCAGACCGCGATGTCCGCTTTGCTCAGCTTGAGGATTTCCGGGATTTCACTCCACTCGCCCATGTTGTAGGCGACCATGAACAGGATGCTCGCGAGCACGGCAAGGGGGATGTGCTTCGCCATGGGCGCCGCAACCATCAGGATGATGAGCAGCACGATCGCGTGAATCATGCCGGCGACGGGGGTTCTGCCTCCGGATCGGATGTTGGTCGCGGTGCGCGCGATCGCGCCAGTTGCCGGGAGTCCACTGAACAGCGGTGAGACGATGTTCGCCACGCCCTGAGCGAACAGTTCGGTGTTGGGTTGGTGCTTATCGCCCGTCATCCGGTCGGCGACCACCGCCGAAAGCAGCGATTCGATCGCGCCCAGCATGGCGATGGTGATCGCGGCGGGAAGCAACGTCATCATGAGGTCGGCCCGAATTGGGGGGACTTGGAAGGGCGGCAGACCCTGCGGAATGCCACCGAAGCGACTCTCGATGGTCTCGACCGGCAAGTTCGCGAGCCAGGCGAGCGTGGTGCCTAAGAAGAGAACGACGATCGCGCCTGGAACCCGTTTGATCCACCGTGCGAAGACGATCAGCACGGCTAGGGCGCCGCCCGCGAGAGCGGTGGTGGTCGGCGAGAGGCTGCTGAAGTGTTGGACCACCTGTTCGATGCGGCCGACAAACTCCCCCGATACTGTCTCGATCTCGAGGCCGAAGAAGTCTTTGAGCTGAGTGCTCGCGATGAGCACGGCGATGCCGTTGGTGAAGCCGACGACGACGGGTCGGGGGATGAACTTGACCGCGGTTCCGAGCCCAGTCAGGCCCATGGCGACGAGCATCACGCCCGCCATGAGCGTGCAGGTGAAGAGCCCTTGGATGCCGTACTGCTGGACGATGCCAGATACGACGACCACGAACGCGCCCGTCGGTCCGCCGATTTGGGTCATCGATCCGCCAAGCGCGGAGATGATGAACCCGGCGACAATGGCTCCGTAGATGCCGTCTTGGGGTGGTACACCCGAGGAGATGGCGAACGCCATCGCCAGGGGAAGGGCGACGAGGCCGACGGTGAGCCCGGCAACGAGATCGGCCGTGAACTTCTTTGCGCTGTAGCTGCGAAGGGCAATGATGGACTTCGGAAGGACGGCGTCGAGATTGCGGCCGGCGATCACGTCGACGCCTCCAGGGTCTTAAGCAAGGCAAGCGACTCCTCGAGGTGGCTCGCGAAGTGCTTTCTCATGGCGAGCAACACCTCGGGGAGCATCTCATCGCGCAGGCGATAGAAGACTTGGTTGCCTTCCTTGCGCGTGAGGACGAGCCCGCGGCTTCGGAGGAGGCTGAGGTGTTGCGACAGGTTCGCTTGCTCGACCGGGATCGACTTGAGGAGCGTGCTGACCGATTGCTCGCCCTCGGCGAGTTGCTCGACGATGTGAATCCTCGTTGGATGGGCAAGAACCTGAAAAACCCCGGCTTTGAAGCGGCGTAGCGCATCGTCGTTCACGAGGCTTAGTATATTCGAATGTAAGAATATACGTCAAGTGTCTTTAGATTCGGCTGCGCCCTCCCAGGACGTTCAAGTGATTGCCGCATCAAGTCATGCCAGCGTGAACTTTGCTCTGAGTCAGGCTCAGCGAGGGCACGACGCATCCCTCGCCCACAAGGGGGGCCGCTTTGCATAAGCTCAACTGCACCAACCCCGAGCCACCGCCAATCTCAAACCAACAAACCAACAACAGAAAAGCCGCCGAAGACGGCGGCTCTTGATGTCACTTGACCATCCCTTTCAACTTTGAACGGGCGGCCCCATTACCGACTCTAGGCCAAGGTCGGGACGGCAGCGGGCGCGGGCACCCTTCCCAGCAACACTCGATGCGCCACCAACCGTACTTCCTCGTACAGTCCACGGAGGGCTCGAACGACGCGGTCCAGATGCGCGGCCGTATTCCGGTCCTGCGCTTGGGCAGATAGGGCACGGGCGTGATGTAGAGCGCGAGCTTGAAGCTTGAGTGAGCGCGCGACCTTTAACAGGGCGCGAACTTTCCTCATCGGCGCGAGATCCAACTCAAACAGAATCGCGACTCGGCGCCGTACCTCATTCTCCGTCAGCATTCACAACCTCCTCCAGATTTCTCTGGTTCCTGCATGTGCCTACGAGGTTAGCTGCCGGGTTCGGGCCAGAAACCACCCTACGCGCCGCCATGGCGCGATTCACCCCATCTTCGGGTCCCCCGCCGTCGCCCGGTGGCGACGTTCGGCATTGGTTCTTAGAAAGACCATAAAACCGATCTTTCGATTTCATGATACGTCTACTGGACGGGTTTGTGCTCCCGTTTCGTCGCGGGGTTTTCCACAGAATCGCACATTCGGTCGGTCTTCCACTCCCAATTGCATGATCGGCGATTTCTGCTAGATTCAACGCATCATGGTGGTGCGCTACTACAAGACGCTCTGGGGCATGGGCGGCACGCTCGACGAGAAGCTGGCCAAGATCAAGGCCGCGGGCTACGACGGTTTCGAGGATTGGATAAAACCGCACTTTGAACTTAAGCCGGCGATCGAGAAGGCGGGAATTCGCTACATGGCGATGGTCGGCGGCGCGAACCCCGAGCAATTTAAACGCGATCTGGGCGAGGCGGTCGATTGCGGTGCTGACGGAGCTACGATCCACGTGGGCAGCGCCGCCATGAGTTACGAGCAAGGACTGGATTTCCTGGGCAAGCTGGTCGAACTGACCAAGGGCGTCCCGTTTCCGGTCAACTTTGAGACCCACCGAGGGCGTCTGCTGAACGAGCCCCTGAGCACCGAGCGGTACTTGAAAGCGCTACCCGACCTTTGGCTCTGCGCCGATTTCAGCCACTGGTGCGTGGTGACGGAGTCGATGCTCGGCGGTTTTGGCGATGCGATGAAACTTGCCGTGAGCCGCACCCGGCACATCCATGCCCGGATCGGATTCGAGGAGGGACCGCAGGTTCCCGACCCGCGGCTCCCTGCTTGGGAGGAGAAGGTCAAGGTGTTCGAAGGCTGGTGGGATCAAATCCGGGCGTCGCATGTCGCCAGAAACGCCCCGTTCCTTACCGTCGATCCCGAGTTTGGGCCTCCGCACTACCAGTGGACGAACCCGGCAACGGGTGAACCCCTCGCTGACATCTGGGACGTCAGCCTTTGGATGACGAACCGGCTGAGGGAGCGCTGGGCGAAGCAAGCCTCCGGCGCTGACGGAGCAGCGCCCTCGCAAAAACGCTAGGCCAATGCGGTGGTTCATCAGCGCGGGCGAAGCCTCGGGCGACGCCTACGGGGCGGCCCTGGTGCAAGAGGTGCAGGGCCGAGGTGTGAACCCAAAGATCGAGGCGGTCGGCGGGCGTCTGCTGCGGGAGAGCGGAGTCTCGATGGTGGCCGACTCGACCCGATGGGGGGCGATCAGCATCGGACAATCTCTAGGTGTCGGTGGGCGAGTCGGAGTGGGCTTTATGCGGGCGAAGCGCGTGCTTTCAAGCGGAACCCCGGGTGTATTCATGCCCATCGACTTCGGCGCGATGAACATTCGCCTTGCGCGATTTGCCAAGGCGCGAGGTTGGAAAGTGCTCTATTTCATCCCGCCCGGCAGCTGGCGAAAGGACCGTCAGGGCGCCGACCTTCCGAAGATCACCGATGCGATCGTGACGCCCTTCTCGTGGTCGGCGGACATCCTGAACGGGATGGGGGCTAGGGCCTACTGGTTCGGCCATCCCGTGCGCGCGCTCGCCGCCGAGCCTCCACCCCCGGGAGACCGTGAGGGGATCGCGATTCTGCCCGGCAGCCGTCACCATGAGATCACCCACAACCTGCCGGTCATTGCCCGGGCCGCAAAGGGCTGGCCGGCGTGCGAGTTCGCGGTAGCGGTCACGCTCGACCCGGAAGAGCTCCGCCGCGAGTGGATTCGGCTTTCGGGCAGACCTGATGATCGCTTTACGACCGACGACGTCTACGGAGTGCTGTCTCGGGCACGGACCGCGGTGGTGTGCAGCGGAACCGCAACGCTGCAGGCAGTGGTGGCGGGGACCCCGATGGTGGTGATGTACCGGCTTGGGCGGTGGGCGGAGGTCGAGGCGAGGCTTCTCGGCTTCAAGCGGCGGGTCAAGTACATCTCGTTGCCGAACATCTTCCTCGACCGCACGTTGGTGCCAGAGCTCATTCAACACGATGCCAATCCTGAGGCTATCCGGGATTGGGTTGCGAGATTGGATTCCGGACCGGAGCGCACCGCTCAGATCGCCGGCTTTGCCGCGATCACCGAGATGCTTGGCCCACCGGACGCGATTCGGCGCACCGGAGACCTTTTGGTCGAGTGGCTAGGTGGCGCCCCGGTACAATAGCGAACCGGAGGATTCATGCCTACGCCCCCTGTCCTGAACGTCGGATTCTATAACTATGTGATGACGGAGAAGATCGTTGCTCTCGTGAGCAGCGAGTCGGCCCCGATGCGTCGCTTGATTCAGCAGGTTCGCAAGACGGGCAACCTCATCGATGCCACCCAGGGCCGACGCACCAAGGCGGTCATTTTCACGTCTTCGGACAGCATCATCCTCTCGGCAATCTCCCAGGAAACGTTGGCAAAGCGATTGAGCACCGGCGAAATGGTCGGTGATGAAGAGTAGCTTCCTGAACTCCCTGTCGCGCGTTTTTCGAGCTGGATTTCGCGGGAAAGACATCGGTATCGATTTGGGAACGGCGAACACGCTGGTCCATGTCGCTGGGCAGGGCATCCTCTTGCGCGAGCCGAGCGTGGTCGCGATCAACAAGGACACCGGCGAGGTGGTCGCAGTAGGCGAGGAAGCCAAGCGGATGCTTGGCCGTACGCCGGCGAATATTGTCGCAATTCGGCCGCTCAGAGATGGCGTTATCGCGGACTACGACCAGACCTTCAAGATGCTCGAGCATTTCATCTCGAAGATCTCTCGGCGGTCGTTTGCCCGGCATACCGTGGTTGTCGGCATCCCAAGCGGCGTGACGGAAGTCGAGCGCCGAGCGGTGCTTCAGGCCGCCGAGCGTGCGGGAGCGGGCAAGGCGTACGTCGTCGAAGAACCGATGGCGGCGGCGATCGGCGCGGGTATGCCCATCGAAGAGCCCATTGGCAACATGATCGTCGATATCGGTGGCGGCACGACGGAAGTTGCGGTGATCTCGCTGGCCGGCATTGTCCACTCCAAGTCGATCCGCGTGGCCGGCGATGAGGTCGACGAGGCGATCGCCTCTTACGTCCGACGTGCCTACAACTTGTTCATCGGCGACCGCACGGCAGAGCAGACGAAGATCGAGATCGGCAGCGCATATCCGCTGGAGCGCGAACTCTCGATCGAGATCAAAGGTCGTGACCTCGTGTCGGGTCTGCCGCGGAGCGCGGTGATCACGAGCGACGAGATTCGCATGGCCATCGCCGAGCCGCTCAATGCGATCGTTGAAGCGGTCAAGCTGACGTTGGAGGCGACGCCCCCTGAGCTCGCAGCGGACTGTATGAACAACGGCATCGTTATCGCGGGTGGCGGCGCGTTGCTGCGGGGCATCGACCATTTGATCTCGATGGAGACCGGAATGCCGGTGTGGATCGCGGATGATCCGCTGAGCTGCGTCGCCCTTGGGACGGGCAAGGTCGTGGAGGCGATGCACGAGAACCCGGCCATCCGCAGGATGTTGGAGAAGTCGTCACGGAACTAGGCCGCCCACACTCCCGAGATTGGATTGTCCTGATCGCGGTATGCGCGTTTGGGGTCGTTCTTGGGCGGATGCAGACGACGTCGCGAATGGCGGGGCGGACAGACATCGTTTCGGGCGTGGTGAAAACGACCGTCGACCCCATCGCACTGCCGATCGCGACCGTGGCCCAGAGCTTTCATGACTTCCGCCTCGGGCTGTTTAGGTCCGGTTCGCTGATTGAGGAGAATCGCCGGTTGCGCGCGCTGGCTCAGGCTGCCGAGCTTTACGGAGGGCGTCTGCAGGCGCTTGAAACCGAACTCGAGGAAGTGCGCAAACTCGCGGAGTTTGCCGAATCCGTGGGCAAGATCCGAATTCCCGCTCGGGTCGTTCACTACGCTCCGCTCGAAAACCGGCTGACGATCAATGCCGGCAGCGACCGTCTGGTGAGGCAAGGGCTGCCCGTTGTCGCGGGCGAGGGACTCGTCGGCATCGTGCAGACCGTCGATGCGAAGACCGCGCAGGTCTTGCTGCTCAGTTCGCCGCCACCCTTCAAGATCGGAGCGAAGGTCCTCCGCGATCCGCCCGCGTTTGGCCTTCTCCATGGTGAGGCCGCCGATCGCCTGTCGGTTGAGTTCATGGAGGCCAACACACCGATCGAGAACGGTGACTGGGTGGTTACGTCGGGGTTTTCTGAGCAAATCCCGGCCAATATCCCCATCGGACGGATTGTGCAGGTGCGGCGAGACGAGGAGTTCGGGACGCGCGTCGCCCAGGTGTTTCCCGCCGTGCAGATTGGGCGAATCCGGGACGTGGTGGTTCTGCGGTGAAGGGGCTGTGGGTCGTTCTCGCCCTCTGGATCGGGGCCATCGTGGAGCGCTCCCTTTCTCCGAACATCACGGTCTTGGGCGCACGTCCTGACTTTCTCTTGCTGGTTTCGATCGTGACGAGCCTCGGCCTCAGCCGGTCGGGGGCGGCGCTCACGGGCTTCGCGGCAGGGGTCATCCAGGGGGCGCTCATCGGCGCCAATCTCACACACTACGTCTTCTCTCGGGCGATGACCGCTTTCATGGCCGCGTGGTCGCGGCAGCTGCGCGTTGAGATGAGCCCGCTGGCCGTGGCGATCACCACCGCCGTACTGACCATTTTTGGCCGTTTGCTGTTCATGGTGACGGCCGGTCCGAAAGGCATCGCCGGGTTCCTCGGAGATACAATGGGGACAGCGATTTACAACGGCGTACTCGCGATTCCGGTGTATGCGCTGCTAAGGCGGGTCCTCAACCCGGTGGTTCGATAATCATGAGTCAGCACGTAGATGTTCTTCAGATGGCCCGCGATCAGCTGGCCGTAGCCGCTCGGTACTTGAACTTGGACGAAGGACTGCACGAAGTCCTATCCCGGCCCAAGCGTCAGATCATCGTCAACTTTCCGGTCGTGATGGATAACGGCGAAGTCCAGGTCTTCGAGGGCTACCGTGTCCAGCACAACACAAGCCGCGGTCCGACCAAGGGCGGTATTCGCTACCACCCGGACGTGGACGTCGACGAAACGACGGCGCTTGCCATGTGGATGACGTGGAAGTGCGCAGTCGTCAATATTCCGTACGGCGGAGCCAAGGGCTCGGTCAAGGTCGATACGAAGCTCCTTTCCAAGCGCGAGCTCGAGAAGCTCACGCGCCGATTCGCTTCCGAAATCAACATCATCGTCGGCGAGCGCAGCGACATTCCCGCCCCCGATATTGGAACCAACGCGCAGGTCATGGCCTGGATCATGGACACGTTCTCCATGCAATCTGGCTACACGATGCCGGGCGTGGTCACGGGCAAACCCATCGAGATGGGCGGTTCGCAGGGCCGCGTCGAGGCGACCGGCCGCGGGGTCGTTGTTGCCGCTGGGGAAGCTGCCCGAATGATCGGGATGGACTTCAACGGGGCCAGAGTCGTCGTGCAGGGATTTGGCAACGTCGGTTCGATCGCCGCACGACTGGCGGAAGAGGCCGGCGCGATCGTCGTCGGTGTCTCAGATGCTCGGGGCGCAATCTACAACCCGAAAGGTCTGCCGATTGCCGAGCTGTACAGCAAGTATGCGGGCCGAGACGGCGGCATCATCGAGTATCCCGACTGCGAGAAGATCACCAACGAGGAGTTGCTGGCGCTGGATTGCGACATGCTATTCCCGTCGGCGATTGCCGCGCAGATCACGGCTGAGAATGCGGGCAACGTCAAAGCCAAGCTCGTGGTCGAAGGTGCGAACGGCCCGACCACGCCCGATGCCGACCACATCCTCAGCGATCGCGGCATCATGGTGGTTCCGGACGTCCTTGCCAACGCGGGCGGTGTTGTGGTCTCGTACTTCGAGTGGGTTCAGGACCTGCAGAACTTCTTCTGGGAAGAGGACGAGGTCAACAAGAAGCTCGAGCGCATCATGAAGCACTCGTTCGCGCAGGTTTACGCGACGATGCAGCAGCATAAGACCGACATGCGCACGGCGGCTTACATCATCGGTGTGAAGCGCGTCGCCGACGCGACGGTCATGCGCGGCATCTTCCCCTAGGGGTTTGCCAAAGCTAGGATTAAAGGGCTCGGGTGGTTCGCACTCGTGCCCTTTTTCTTGTTTGGGCAGTCGGGGGACGAACCCACCCCGACGCTCCGTGGACATGTTCCGACACGGAGGGTGGTGCCGCGATCACCGGAGGCCCTGGTACGAACCAACCTGGGCCCTCCGTGGGGTTCCGTGTTCCCACAAAGTGGGCGAGCGCCGCATTACTTCACTTTGTCGGCAAGTCCGCTAGCGTGAGCCGAACATGAATGCGGTCGCTGTCGAACCATCTCGATCTCCGGTCGTCTCTTGAGAACTCGGCGGTCAGGATGGGAGGGCGACCGTCTGGGAGTTTGATCACCGCGAGGTGGTTGTCGGGCCGAATCGTGAACTTCTGCTGTCCGGTCACCGTCTCGCCAGGATTCACTCGGGCAATGGCCACCATTCCATTGAGCTCGACCCTGACGGGGAAGGGAAGCTCATTCACGACCGTCATGGGCTTACGTTCCACGCAACCTGCAAGGAGCAGCATTGCCAGCAAGACACCCACGTGCGTTCTTTTCATAGCCGGTCTCCCGCTCATTGTAGGGGATTCTTCGAGAATCGTCAAGTGCTACGGGTGCGCCTCTGTTGGCTCGAACCTGCGCGCTGCTCATCCACACGAGCCCCCCGACGCTCCATGGACTTGTTCCGACACTTAAGGCGGTGCCGCGATCACAGAAGGCCCTGGTACGAGCCAACCTGGGCCCTCCGTGGGGATCGGCGTAGCGCAATGGGTTTAGCGCAGGGCCTCGTCCCGCTAGCGGGACTCGAAACCTGCGCCTACGTCTTGAATCTGAAGTCCTCAATCAGAAATCAGAACTCTGAAATCCGACCTCAGCCCCGATACCAGTCGCGCAACGTGTCCCACGCTCCGTATCGGTCGAGGTCTCCCGAGCAGAACACCACGACCCCATCCGGTGCCGCTCGAGCGATCGTCTCGAACGTCCCCGAGATGAACTCCTGCGGATAGGGGCCGGAGGGTTGCTCGACGAAAAGCGGCCAAAGCGCAAACCCGACATACAGCTCCCCATCGCCCACCCACTGCTTCTGGTCCTCGATCGTGTCGGCGAGGAGCGTGTGATAGTGCGCGACCGTGCCGGGATAGTGGTCTCGGTAGTCCATCGGCACGAAGATGTCGCTCCACGGCCGGAAGGTGCGCCAATCTTGGCCGATGAAGCGCCCGGAGAGCACCGGATGCTTGAAGTACGCGCCGCTGAGCTTGGTGTTCGGATTCGCCTCGCGGACGGCCTCGGCGGAGAGCCGCGCGAACTCGGTGATCTGGTGGGCGCGGTAGGTGTAGAAGAAGTAGTCGAGGTCGGCGCGGCCCCCGGCGAATGAGCTTCCCTCAAGGAGGATCTTCGCCTTCGTGCTTCGGTCGAACTTGTCCCACCCCATGGGTAGCATGCGCGGGCTGGGCTCCCAGTGAGCCTCCAGGTAGGGCCGGTCGTACAGCGGGTGCAAGAACGGCTCGTCGCGGAAGGAACGATTGAGCAGCCCCGCCCAAGCGGGTAGGCGCTCCAGACAGTAATCGCAGAAGCAATACTGGTCGGGGGCGAGGTCGCCAGGATAGCGGATGTAGTCGTGGTGGAGGCTCGCGAACTCGTACCTCTCGGCGAGCTCGCCGTAGAGCGGCACGAGCCACTGGTCGGTGTAGCCGGGTCGCTGGGCGGGGCACATCCAGACCGCATTGAAGCCGCGGCCTCGCAAGGTTTCTTCGTTGGTCGGCTGACCCTGGGCGTTGCGCACCGCCCATTCGGGATGCTGGCGGAAGGCCGGGCCGTTCTCGCCCTCCATGTAGTCGATCATCCAGGCATGGATGGCGACGCCGTGGCGCTTGCCGGCTTCGATGAGCTCGGCGGGGAAGTCGAAGGTGTCGTATCCAGGCTTGACCGCCTCGGGCTTGATCTTCGAGGGCCAGCAAAGGGAGCCGTCGCCTTGCTTGACGTTCATGAAGATGGCGTTGACGCCGGCTTCGGCGAGCCTGCCCACGAACCGTTCGACGCTCTCCCGGGTCATGCCCGCCTCGTCCGCTCCACTCCACACGCCGCACACGGGCGGCAGCTTGCTTATTGACATCGGGGGATTTTACGGCGTGGCGGATGTGGGATGTTGAGTGTCGGATGTCGCTCAATCCAGGATATTCCAGCGACATTCCACATCCAACATCCGACATCCTTACTTCAGGTGATGCTCTGACTGCTCCTGCGCTCGGCCCGAGCCCTGTCAGGGCAGCGATGAACGCTCCCGCACCTGGCGGTCATGCGTTGCTCCTTGGCGAATCTTCTCACGGAACTGGGCAAGAGTTTGCTTTGGTTCGGAATCGCTCGGCACGAACACGATGCCTGCCTCCTCCATCTGCCTTTGATATTGTTGGAGACCGAAGTCGATGGCCAGAATATGAGATGGCGGTTCTGATGCGAAGCTGCCGAAAAACTCAAGCGCCCAACAAGCGAACAAGAGTCGGGTTGGCTTGTAATACGGTTCGTCCTCCGTAGCTTCCGCATAAAACGCAATCAAGACAGTTCTACCGTTCTTTAGCGTGACGTCAAACTCCATCACACCGGACGTTCCTGTCGAATCAGTGAGGCCTTTCCGCCTATGGTAACTCTTGATGTGCTTCCGACCATTTGCGAGGCACTCCTCGAACAATCGCGTGAACTTGGTTCGAGACGTGCCATAGAGGTCGAAAGTAAACTCCGGGCATCTCGAGAGTACTAGAGTCGCATCCTCCTCAAAGAATGCGACTCCAAGCTCACTCGCGTGTTCAACCAGATTCGGTTTCCTGGTAAACCAGTAACCTGCAAGACCACTCACACATGACAAAGCGATTCCGAGGAGGATAAAGCGCCTCGTCCCGTCGCCTTGACTATTGTTACTCAGTCCCACAAGTTCCTTGCTGCTCGCCCGTGCCTGGGGGCATTGGGTATGCGTAAACGCACGCGATGGAGTTCACGACCGTCTTATGGACAACCGTAAAAATTGGCCCGTTGGGCACACACGTGTAGCGCCACGTGTCCTGTTGGCAACACTGGCCCCCCTGAATGTAGCAGTCGCGCTTGATGCGTTGGCTCCAGTTTGGCGTGCACAGCGCGCTTTCGTCATCGCACCACCCGGCGCGCAAGAGAGCCGTCGCGCCCATGAGGAGCGCCATACTAATGATGAGTCGTTGCTTCATGTTTCACCGTTTCCCTTTGAGCCTACCAGCACGGGCTAGACAGCCTATTGTCCCGATAGCCAAAATGTTCTTGAGAGCCACTGCCCTCGACGTTCAAATCTCTGGATTGAGCCTGATAGACGAACAAAGAAGAACTTGCGCTTGTAGAAGTTTCCCTGAAGCAACGGAATATCGCTCTCTGTAAAGTGAGCATCGATATAGAGCACTGCGTTTGGCCCCTCCAATTCAGCATACTTCGACCACACAGGTTCCAGTGCATCGTATTCAGGTTCCGAGTATAAAGGAAAATACTGACGCCCAATCGTCTTTGCGTCGGGATGCATCAGTGGAGGCAACAGCTTAGCGAGCAATGGGACTCCGGTTGACTGTGGTCCTGGAGGGAGTCCCATGTCGTACACAGTTCCGAAGACTCCATCTCCGCCGTGATCTGTTTGATATAGGGACGTCTGCACGAAGATCTGCCTGAGGTTGCTTGTTGTTACGGCCTCTTTGGAATTCAGGCGTACCGCTGAAAGCACGGGGAACGCGATGGCCGCAAGGAGGGCGATGATGCCTATCACCACGAGAATCTCAGTTAGAGTGAATGCCCTTCCTCTGCTCATAGCATCCACCGCTCACAAGCCTGCACGGCACTCTCACTATGTTGCTGAACGTCAAGAACGTCCCCTCCTTCATTCAAGAGATAGAGTCGTGCGGGCCACGCAGCATTGAGTCTTGCATAGTGGTCTGGCGGCAAGCTCAGAACCGAGTATGGAGCACCAAGTCTCCATTCGGGCGCGGAGACCCGATCATCCAAAAAGACGCCTACGAGGGGTCGTGTTGCGCCAGCGGCGAGCACTGACGGGGGAATGCTTGGAATCGAGCAACTTGCGCACGAACCTATGGCGATCAATAGGATTCGATCAGGTTTGAGTCCTTTGGCACCCCAACTCTTCTTTAGGTTGGCTGGTACGCTCAGCCCGAGGTCTTTCTGACGTGGATCAAGGCGAGGATCGTAGCCCGGAATCACGACGATGCGGCTAGGCTGTATAGTTGCGCCGAAGATGTACGCCCATACTGAGAATCCACAGAGTGCCAGTGCTCTAAGCCACATTTCACGCGATAGGGTTCGATGTCTCGGCAGGGTCGAGGAAAGATCTTCCACTCTCATACCTCCGATTGCGACTCACATTAACCCGAAAACCACAACAACGAACCACTAATTCACAAGAAAAAACAAAAATAAAAAAAAAATAAATTTAAAAAAAAATATAATAATAAAAATATAAAAAAAAAACA
>JANJUB010000043.1 GCA_024710805.1 Fimbriimonadaceae bacterium
TGCACGCCCAAGGCGACTCGTCCCCGTGATAACCGCGGCCGTAGATGTACAGTCGCCCCGCGGGACCGGTGTCCTTATCGACCTTGAATAACGCCTGTAGCCGCCCGCGACCTCGGCTTTGGCCGGCCTCACCGTCGACCCACTCCATGCCCAGTTCTGCCAGATGGCCGTCGGACTCGCGGAAGCGCCGAATCTGCCAGCGGCTCGGCCGCGCGGCATCTTGGTCCTGGGCAAGCGCGATGACCACCTGCTTTCGCACGGTGTCCACCGCCATGCCGACGGGTACGGTGCTCCGCTCATAAAGCCGCCGCTCGGGACCAGGGGTCTGCCCTGGCCGCCAAACCCGGTACACCACTTCAAGCGTGTCCGGATTCCACAGGAAGACAAACGACCGATCCCCGATCTGCCCCACGGTGGGCACCACCTTCGGATTCGGATCGAGAATGATCGGCTTGCCCGTCGGCTTGCCAGACGGGGTCACCAGTTGCCACCGCACACCCCCCGTCGACGGGTAGACCAACGCAATGTGAGCGCCGCTACCGACTGCGGCCGGGTCGCCGACGAGGTCGTTAGCCAACGTCACCGGCTTCTCCCACACGGTCGGCTTGACGAGCCGCCGCCACTTCAGTTCACCCGGCTTGTCGGGGGTAATGTCGGGGTTCACGCCTTTCTCGGCCTTCGGCCGCTCGCCAAACAGCGCGTAGGCACGGGCGCGGTGGGTGAACAGCCACGGCGAGGTCATCGTGCGGGCCATTTCGTCGCGATTTCCCGCGTTGGTCGAGTACGAGTAGTTGATATCGGCGCGAATGCCTTTCTCGCCGAAGATCCCGTTCCAGTTCCAGTCGATGAGTGTGGTGTCGCCGTTGGGCTTCAGCCGGAAGCGGTACGGTCCCTTCTCGAGGAACTTCACCTTCTCGTAGGGCAGCGGAATCGTCTCGTCGAGATTGGTCTCGTTCAGGGTGTAGCCGTTCAGTTCTCCGTTCGAGTAAGCGATCTTGTTGTAGTCGTCCTCGAGCGAATAGCTATAGGCATAGTTCATCAAACTTCGATAAATCGGACAGAGGCCGGGACCCCAGTGGCCGTTGTGGTCCATGCCCAGTTGATGCCCGAACTCGTGCAAGAACACCGCCCAAAGCGCGTTCGCGCCGCATCCGCCGCCGTCGCCGAGCTGGTCGGCCTGGCCTCCGCCGCCATTGCTCACCTGCATGAAGTGGGCGATTCCACGCCATTCACGAGGTAGGTGCTTGTCGCGGTTGGCGTACCACGGCTTGGTCTTGTCCTCGCCGGTGATCGGATCGCGATAGAGCAGGTGCAGCTTCCAGCCGCTCGAGCCATCGGGGTTGTTCACGGGCAGCTTTGAGTAAGTGTCCTGCACGCGGGTGAGCTCGCGACGGAAGTGTCCTTCGTCCACATCATCGAACCGATGAACGAGGCAGATGATGTCGATGCGCCGCGGGTCGCAACCCATCTCCTTGAAGTTCATGCCGCGGAAGCTGCCGACCTCCCATCCGTCCAGAAGGCCATCGCCGTCGGTGTCCGGATTGAGCGGATCCGTCTTGAGGGCAGCTTCGTCGACATTCGAAATGCCGTCCGCATCGGAGTCGGTCTCGTTCGCGCTGATCTGGCGATGAAGCCGCACCTGATACGCGGTGTGCTTCTCCGTACCGTAGGCGAACTCGAAGGCGTCTGGATCGCCATCCTTGTCCACATCGCCAAAGGCGATCACCGACGTCTCCGGCACGTTGAGCCCATGCGCGGGCGGGGTGGCATCGCGAACGGCGCTGGGCTTCCAATCGCCCGGCCTCAACCGGAAGCCGCGTCCACGAGAATCCGCGATGACGACGAACTCGCCGTCTCGCCACATCCGCGGCCCCTTGACCGCGCTCGGCAACTTCGCGACGACGCCTTGAGCCACCATCTTCCCGTTGGCATAAGCGCCAGCGAGATGCAACTCCTGGCCCACTAACGCCAAGACATCATCTCCCGGCGAGGGATCGAATGGGCCACTCAATGCGGCGAGCGTGTCTTTGCCCCAGCCCACCATGCCCTGGAATGGCCGTCCCGGCTTCATCCCATCGACATTTAGACTCAAGTCGAGAATGCCTTCCCCATGGGGGTAGACCACGATGAGGTCGGCGTAGCCGTCGTTATCGACGTCGCCGACCGCGGGAATCCGCGGAGGTGCCGCAAAGTTGAGCGCCCACGGCGTGGGGGGTGCGAACGAAGCGGAGGCCAGTGCGACGAGAGCCAGGAGCATGGTGAACTACGACCCGGCCTCTTCGACGACCCACTCGCTGGTGACGGGCGGACCGAAACGCAGCGTCGCCGACACCGAACAGTACTTCTCATCGCTCAGCTCAATCGCCCGCGCTACGGCATCCTGATCCAGGTTCTCACCGGTGAGAATGTGGCGCAGCCTGAGCGCGGTGTAGGGTCGCGGGAACGGTGATCCCGGAGGCGTGCGATCGCCTTCGACCTCCACACGGTAACTGGTGACCTTCTGCCGCTTCTTTTCGAGAATGCTGATCACATCCATCGCGGTGCAAGCCGCGAGCGCCCCTAAGAACCCCTCAAGGGGCGTGGGGCCGAGTCCGCTCCCGCCGGATTCGGGATAGGCGTCAAAGGTAAACGCGATGCCACTTTGGCCGGCGGCCTGAAACGCCATGCCGCCCTTCCAGTTCACTTCAATCATTACACTGAGGCTACCACCGCTCGGCGAGCAACGTGGCGAGTTCTTCCAGGAAAGCCTCGTCGGACCCATCGAATGCGCCGACTCGGTGGCCGTCGATGTCGATTTGCCCAAGAATCGTCTCGCCGTCGCGGATGAGCACCACGATCTCGGAACGGGTCTGCAGCGAACAGGCGAGGTAGTTCTCCAACTCGCGCACGTCCGCGATGACCTGATTGGCGTTCTCAGCCACTGCGGTTCCGCAGACTCCTCGGCCCACCGGAATCTCAGTGTGATCGGTGGCCGCCCCGACGTAGGCATCGAGCTTGAGCACATCCCCATCGAGCACGTAGATGCCCGACCAGTTGTAGTCGTCGAGCGTATCGAGCTCCCGCATGGCAAAGATACGAAGCTCGAATCCGTCACCCGGATACGTTCGGACGGCATCGAGGATGCGTTGGGCGTCGGAGACTGTGACCATGACCCAAATTATGGGGCGTGGTACGGGGAGTTTTCAGAGCGATGCCGAGGCGTCTCCCCCTCTCCGCGAGCGGGAGGGGGGTGGGGTAAACGCGGAATCATGCCCGAGAAAGAACGTGCTCGCAGGCTACGCAAGGACATGTCGGTCGCCGAGAGCATCTTCTGGGAGAAGTGCCGCAAGCACCGCCTGGGGTTTGAGTTTCGCCGGCAGTATCCGA
>JANJUB010000072.1 GCA_024710805.1 Fimbriimonadaceae bacterium
CTCGGCAGGTCGGAAAGTCCACCCTCGTGCGCGAGGTCGCCAGCGAGCAGAACTCGACATACGTCACCCTCGACGATTGGCGGGTGCTCGGGTTCGCTCGTGAGGATCCCGCGGGCTTCCTGCGCTCCTACAACGGGGCCATCGTCATCGACGAAGTCCAGCGGGCGCCCGAGCTGCTGCTCGCGATGAAGGCGGAGATCGACCGGGATCGTCGGCCCGGACGTTTCTTGCTCACCGGGTCGGCCAACGTGCTGACCGTGCCCAAGGTGGCCGACTCGCTGGCCGGGCGGATGGAAATCGTCGACCTTTTGCCGCTCGCCGAGGGGGAACGTCGCGGCACCGGGCCCGAGTGGCTCGCGAAGTTGCTGAACCGGGATCCGCTTACGCTCCCAAACGGCACGGCTATCGATCCGGTCGAGCTGCTGCGCGGTGGCTTTCCCGAGCCCTCGGCTCGCAGCACCCCGCGCCGCGACGCGTGGTTTGCGTCGTACGTTCGCAGTCTGCTCGAGCGTGACGTGCGCGACCTTGCTCAAATCGACGGCATCGCCCAAATGCCTCGCCTGCTACGGTCCTTGGCTCACGCAAACGGGGCTTCGCTGAATGTGGCCTCGCTCTCGCGCGAGTCGGGCATCCCTGCAACAACCCTCCTTCGCTACTTGGATCTTCTTCGAACCATGTTCCTTGTGCGCGATCTCCCCGCGTGGAGTTCCGATCAGGGGGCGGCGCTGGCCAAAGCGCCGAAGTTGCACTTGGTCGACGTCGGCTTGTGGGGCCACATCATCGGCATCGAGGAGCGCCGGGTGCGCAATGAAGAGGGGTTGCGAAGCTCAATCTTGCGCTCGGTGGGCATCTTGGAGTTCTTCAAGGCGAGCCTTGCCCTTCCGTCTGGGATGCGGCTCTTCCATCTCCGCACGGTCAGGCAGAAGGAAGTTGATCTGGTCGTTGAAGCTACGAACGGAGACCTTGTCGGTGTTCAGTTCCGAGAATCGGTTCAACGCAACGCTGTTGAGGGCCTGGAGTTCTTGCGCGAGTTGGCCGGCGAGCGGTTTGTCCGTGGGGTGTTGTTCCACGCGGGAGATGATCGGGTGCCCTTGGCCCCGGAGATTGAGGCCGTTCCAATGAGCACGATCCTCTAAAAAGAAGGACGGCTCCGAAGCTTTCGCTTCGAAGCCGTTTCGCGCCCCATTCCCCTCCCGAGCGAGCGCGTGCAACCCGCAGAAGGTCAGTAGGTGCTGTAGGCGACTCCGTTCGAGTCGTTGCCGGGGGCACTCGACGTGATCTTGCCGACGTTGGGCGAAGTCACGGAGTACGTAAAGGCTGCGCCACCGACGGGATCGACGCTCACCTTGCTCAGGTAAGGGCCTTTCCAATCCGAGGCGATGATTGCCTTGTTGTTGCCGGACGAATCTTTGCCGTTCGCCGGGGCCGAAGTTGCCGCAAGATCATCGAGTGCGCCTGGGTACGAACCACAGTCGTTCTTGAACAACTCAACCGCGTTGCGCATCAGGGACAACTCGGCTCGTAGCGCCGATTCCTTGCTGCGTTGGCTTGAGTTCGCGAACTTGGGGATCGCGATTGCCGCTAACACGGCAATGATGATGATCACGATAAGCAGCTCCACCAAGGTGAAGGCGCTTCGCTTCATGTGCAGTTTTCTGACCATAGAAATCCTCGCTCAAACTACATATCGGCATATCTCAGCCATTACTTCATGTTTTCGACAACGGAATACATCGGAATGATGATCGACATGGTGATGAGGCCCACGATGGCGCCCATCACGACGATCATCACCGGTTCGACGATCGAAACGAGCGCCTTCAAGCGGCCATCGACATCCTCTTCCATGTGGTTCGCGGTGCTCGTCATCAGTGTGCCGAGCCGGCCCGTTCGCTCTCCGACGGTCACCATCTGAACCAGCGACACCGGGAACACCTTGGTTTCAGCCAGGGCGTCGCTCAACGACACACCGTGCTCGACTGAGTGGCGGGCTCGAAGCAGCGCGTCGTGGATCACGGGGTTGCCCGCGACCTTTGCCCCGTGCTCCATCGCGTTCATCAAGCTGACGTTCGTCGAGAGCAGGGTGGCGATCGACTGGAAAGCCCGTGACAGGGCCAAGCGCCGAAGCAGTTCGCCCAGCACCGGCACTTTCAGCAGGAACGTGCTAATGATGCGGTGGATCTTAGGCGTGGCCCAAGCCATCTTCACGGCGACGATGGTGCCGACCACGCCAAGCACGAACGGAACTGGGTTGGACTTGATGCCCTGGCCGATTCCCAGCAAGAACTGGGTGATCGCCGGCACTTCGGTCTTCATCGTCTTGAAGATGTCCGCGAACCGCGGCAGGACGAACGTGATCATCACGACCAGCGTGGAGAATGCGATTACGGTGAGCACGATCGGATAGAGCATCGCGTTCATCACCTTCTTGCGAAGATCAGCGGCGCGCTCGAGGTAGTTGGCGGCGTTGGCCAGGGCGCGATCGAGGCGTCCGCCTTCTTCGGCGACCTTGACCATTTCGGACACGACCACCGGAAAGAGACCGCAGTTTCGCATGCCCGCCGAGAGCCCCTTACCCCCCACAATCTCCGTCTTCAGGCGATCGAGGCCAGTGCGCAGCATCTGGGTAGGCGCGGTGATGATCACTGCGTCGAGGGCTTCTACAAACGGGACGCCGGTCTCGGCCATCACCGCGAGGTCGCGGAGGACCGTAGACAGATCGGCATCCGAGGGCTTCTTGGGTCCGAAACCGAACCGGCCGAGGGGCGTCGCGTTTTCTCCTTCGTTCGAGCTCTTGCGGATGGCTCCGGCGGGGAAAATCGCGATCACGGTCACCGATTGCGCGGAGACTTTGCGCTCCACTTCTTCGATGCTGGCGGCGGCGAGTTCGCCTTCGACCTTCTTTCCGTGCGTGTCGTAACCCTTGTAGCGAAAGACCTGCATCTCGTGTTATCTCCCGTCCGCCGTCACTCGCATGACTTCTTCCACGGTCGTCAGCCCTTGGCTCACGCGATCGGCCGCGTCCTCGCGAAGCGTCCGCATCCCGGTCGCGGCTGCGGCTCGGTGAATCTCGGTTGCGTGGGCCCCGGACAGCACCATGCGCCGGATGTCCGACGTGATGTCCAGAACTTCGTAGATGCCGCTCCGGCCCCGGAATCCGGTTTTGCCGCAGTATTCGCACCCGCGTCCCCGGCGGTACACCGTGTCGTCGGGAAGCCCCAACTGGACCAGCAAGTGGGGATCAGGAGCGTACAATTCGATGCACTTGGGGCAGTTGGTTCGCAGCAAACGCTGGGCAACGCTGCAGGTCATCGACGAGGCGAGCAAGAATGGCTCGATTCCCATGTCGACGAGCCGCGTCAGCGCACTTGCGCTGTCGTTGGCGTGAAGACTCGAGAGCACCAAGTGGCCGGTCAGCGCGGCTTCGATCGCGATAGAAGCGGTTTCGCCGTCGCGGATTTCCCCGACGAGGATGACGTCCGGGTCTTGACGTAGGATCGACCTCAGTCCGGCGGCGAAGGTGACGCCTGCCTTGGGGTTAACGTTGCCCTGAATGATCCCGTCAAGCTGGTACTCGACCGGGTCCTCGACGGTCATGATGTTGCGGTAAATCGCGTTGAGGTGGTGGATCGATGCATACAGTGTGGTCGTCTTTCCCGACCCCGTCGGTCCGGTGACGAGGACCATCCCCTGAGGCTCCTCGATCTTGGACTTCAGAACGTCGAGCGCTTCACCCGCCATGCCGAGCTTGGCGAGATCGATGGTGGCCGACTGCTTGTCGAGGATACGGATGACGACGTTCTCGCCGAACACGCTAGGGAACGTCGACACGCGGAAGTCATAGGCGCCTTGAGGTGAAACTAAGGTGCAGCGGCCATCTTGTGGAATCCGTCGCTCGGCGATATCAAGGCTCGCCATGATCTTGATGCGGGAGATGAGTGCGTGCTGCAGATCCTTAGGCACGACCATCACTTCGATCAGCAGTCCATCGACCCGGAATCGGACTCGCACCCGGCGCTGCTGGGGTTCGATGTGGACGTCGCTTGCCCGCATCGAGATGGCGCGAGTCAGGAGAGCGTTGGCGAGCTTGATGACCGGTGCCCCTTCGACGACCTCCTTCAGTTCGATGACGTTGACTTGCTCGTCATCCTCATCGGGCGACTGGATCGTGACGCCATCGGTATCCACGCCGCGCACGGCTTCGCCGACGATCTCGCCGAGATCGTCATAGGCACCGAAGGATCGGAAGATCGCATCGCGGACATCTTCCTCCGTGGCGAGCATCGGATCGATGTCGAGTCCGGTGATCGACTGCAGCTCGTCCAACGCCGACAAGTCGAGCGGATTGACCATCGCCACGCTCGCCGCAGATTCGGTCTTTTCGATCGGGATCGCCAGCAGCCGTACTGCGGTGGCGTGTGGGATGACCCGCGCGGCGTCGTGCTCGATCTCCGTCCGCGCCAAGTCGATGAACGGAACCCCCATCTGGAGGCCCACGCATTTCAGCTTCTGCTTCTCGGTGATCTTGCGCATCCGAACGAGCAAGTCACCGACCGACTCGGTCGTGTCTTCGCGGTTGGCAAGAATCTGCTGGAGCTCCGCCTGGGTGACGTAGCCCTCTTCGAGGAAGATATCGCTGAGCGAACGATCGAGATTCATTGCTTATCGGGTAGCACGAGCGTTGGCGTCAAGCTGATCACGACTTGCGAACTGCTACGCGTCTTTTTCCGGCGCTTGAACAACTCGCCGAACAGCGGAATCTTGCTGAGAATCGGTACCTGCTCAAGCTGCTCTAACTCCTCATTGCGAAGCAGTCCGCCGATCACGATCGTCTCGCCGGTCTTGACTCGCAGCGTGGTTTGCGCTTCACGGGTCGCGATGTCGGGGTAGCTCGCGCCGTTGATCTCGGTCGTCTTCACGACCGTCGAGACCTGCGGATAGATCGCCAGGGTGATCGTGCCGTCGGCGGCGACGGAAGCCGCCACCTGCAGGTAGATGCCGACGCGATACTCCGAGGTGCTGTAGATCGGAATCTTGTTGGCGTCGTACCCGTCGAACTTGGGCAGATTCAGCTTATTGCCGATGAGCACGAACGCGCGCTCGTTGTCGAGAACGGTGACCTCGGGCGATGCGAGCAGCTGTGCTTTGTCCTGCGTCTCGAGGGCGCGAATGGTCGCGCCGAAGTTGAAGGGCGTGCGGTTGAAACCGCCAAAGTTGATGCCCTGCGGCGTCTTTTCCTGGAAGGTGGTCCCGCCGATGTTCCACGAGACTCCGAGTTCGCGCAGCGCGGTGTCGTTGACGTCGTGGATCGAGACGGAGATTTTGACCTGGGCACCCGGCAAATCGAGATCGGCGACGGCCGCGGCCGCGCTCTTCACGACCGACTCGGGGCCGCGCAGCACCAGAGTCTTGGACTTCGCGCCCTCGCTCTGGATGACTCCCTGGTTGATCCCCGTCGAACCCGAGGTGTCGCGATCGCCAAGCGTTGGGCTCGATGCACCCGGCCCCGCTACGGCGATCAGATCCTGGTCCTTGAACAGCGCGGCAAGCATCTCCGCGAGCTTCGCCGTGTCCGTGTAGCTGACCGACACGACGCGAGTGACGATGGGATCCTTGACCTCCATCTTAGGCGGGTCGACCTTTGGCGGCTCGACGTGAGGCGGCGCCTCGATCTTGGCAGGCGGATAGGCCCTGGCCCACTCCTTCGGATAGGCGTTCCGAATTCGCTCGGCGTCTCCAAAGAGATACGCGTCACCCACTCTTAGGTGCGCGATGCCCGCGACGGCGCAAATGTGTCGGACGGCGTCGATGAGCTTGACCTGCTTGAGCCGAAGCGTCAACTTGGCTTCCGCCGGCGAGACCAACACCATGTTCGTCTTGGTCGAGGCCGAAAGCAGGGCAAGCACGCCATTGACGTCGGTGTTCGTGCAGACGACATCGACAAGCTTGTCCTCGATCGATGCTGGCGGTTTCGGCTTCGTGCCTTGGGTGACCCGCACGGTCGACTGGGGTAGCGCAGGCTCGCGCAGTCGATCTCCCGTGAAGAGCGCAATCGCTGACGTTCCTTGGCTCCCGAGGACTTCGTCGATGGCGGCCTGGGGGGTCGCGGGCGTCATCAGACTCGGGCGCAAATACACCGCCTTCGCGACGAGGGGAGTTGAAGGAGCGCGTAGCTCTTGGGGGCTCGCCAAGGCAATCACGGCAAGGATGGTCGTCATGGGTACACCTCGTCAAATCGTTCTTTCTTCACAGCGTCACTCCTTCACCGACCGTAACCTCGATGCGCTTACCCGAAGCCTCGATCACGACACTCCCACTCTTGATCTCGGCGATCTTCACGTGTCCGTTCAGGGTGGTGCCTACTCGCACGGCGATACCGGAGGAGTTGGCCAGCGTCACAAGCGCATAAGCCTCGTCTCCGCGAACTACCGCCTCGACCCGGAAGGGAATCCCGGCGGACAGATCGATCGAAGTCCCATTTGATTTCACGGCGGGAAGCGGCTCGAACTCGGAGTCCGATCCTGGGCGGGTGTGCTCGATTTTCAAGTCGAACTCCGGCTTCGGAGTGGGCTTGATCTTGGGCTTCTCCACTTTGGGTGGAGTCACCGCCTTCTCAAGGTCTGGGTGCGAGAACGGGTCAACGCTCACCGACGCCGAGATATCGTCCTCCAGATTGGGGGGCGCCTCGCTCTGAACTGCATCGGCCGGTCGGGCGGCCACCGGTGCCGGGGCCTGCGGTAGCGCCCGCATCACCGCCATTCCGACAAAGACGACGGCGATGGCGCCAAGGACAAGAGCTTTTCGGGGATCGCCAACGGTCATCGCTTCATTACTCCTAGCTGCGGACGAGCACGCGCAAGCTGATCACGGCGGCAACCCGGCTCTCGCCCGCCGCAGCTTGGGTGCGGTTGAGGTCGATCATGTCGATCTCGTGGGGGATGTCGATCGCCTGCAGCGCGCGCATCGTTTCGTAGATTTCCGGCATCCGTCCCGACAGGTGGACCCGAGCGGCGACTTGCTGCCAGCCCTCGGGAGGGCTGTCGTTGTGGTACTTGCTCAGATAGGGCGTTTTCTCTGGGGAACTCGCGTACTCTTCGACGATCGCTCCGTTGGCCTGGGCCGCCGCCTCCACGGCCGATTGGAACGCAAAGACTGCCTGGCGCGATTCGGTGGCCGGCGGCGATTTGATCGCTCGTGCTTTCCGAATCTCCTCGTTCATCATTTTGAGATTGGCCTTCGACTGGCTGATCTGCTGATCGCTGACGGAGATGGACTGCAAGCTTAGGTACGTCCTGCCAAAACAGAGGACAACGATCGTCGCTACGATGACCGCAAGGGCCACCAAGAGCCGAGACAGCATGCCAAGGGTTCGGGCATCGATCAGCCGCAAGGGAATCATCGCCCCACCTCTGCGGTGCGCTCGATCTCGAAACCAACGGCGTTGGGTCCGAAGTCGTCGTTGAGCCGCCACTGTTTCAGGGAGGCCGACTTTGTTCCGGCTGCCTTCGAGATCCGGTTCACGAAGTCGCGAGCAACTCGATAGGACTTGGCGTCGGCGCGGCCAGAAAGCTTCATCTCGCCTCCGAGGATTTCGACCTTGACGGACGAGAACACCATCTCGGAGTCCGCCGAACTGAGCACGGCCGACAACTCTCGAAGCACGTTCTCGGAGAACAAGCGTGAGTCGGCCAACATCCTCGAGTCTTCGACGACGGGCTTGGACCGGTCGAGGATGTTCTGCTTGTCGGCAACCTCGCGCATGACGACGCTCGCTTCGGCGGATCGGTCTGCGGCCTTCTTCGAAAGGCGGTCCTGAACCCGGTATGCCGAGGGCAACACCATCAGCGCAAACACGAGAATGCCAACGCCCCAGAAGGCTTTGCGGGACATTGCGTCGAGCAGGCGTCCGCGTTCGCCCAAACGCTCAGCCAGGAGATTGGCCTCAACGTTGATGGACTTGGTCTTAGGCAGTGCGCGTCCAGGCGAACTCACGTCCACCATCGGATTCCCCCTTGGCAGTAGCCAGGCCCCCCAAGCCCGACAGGGCCAGGCCGATCACCACGGTGTAGGCCTCCTGTCGTCTCGTGATCGCGTGAAAAGACTCTCGGTCAAACTTCCCGATGAGGCCGCTGAGCGGTCGGGCCAACTCGACGCGCAGTTCGAGCGCGCTGTGCAGATAGTCGGCCAGCCCCCGGAGGCTTGCCAGTCCACCGCAGACCAACGCGTGATCCAGAATGCCGGCGTAGCTTCGCTCGGGATGAAGCGAGCGGAAGTAGCGCAGCAACCGCATGAATTCGCGGGTCAACTTCTCCATCTCGCTGTCGACATAAACAAAGGCGGGCTGACCCTGGATGGGGAGCTTGAGAATCCCGTCGGTCCAAAGTTCGGCCTCGCCCGACGAGAGCCCGGCCTCCGCTTCCGCTGGAGATACGCCGAGTTCTTTGCTCACCTTTTGGATCAGGCCTGCGGAGCCGAATCGGACACCGCGGATGAACTGGAGTCGCTGATTCTGAACCACGTACATGTGGGTGTTGTTCATCCCAATGTCCATGATCGTCAGCGAGGCGTCACGCCAGAGGGCGCTCTGTTCGCTGAGGCGGCGCTCGACGACGCGCAAGATGGCTTGGGCCTCGAGCTCAGCGGCGGCCGGGATCAGACCGGCGTACTCGATGGCTTCGGCGCGTGAGTCGATAATGTCGCGGGGTACCGCAATCACCAAGGACTGTCCGAGTTCGTCACCCTCGAGCGCGATCGGCGGCGTGGCCTCGACGTAGGCGGAATGAACCGGGAACGGCAGGTGACGCTTGACCTTGTAGCGGGCCGCGTCGCGCAGGTCCTCGGCGGGCAAATCGGGAAGTTGCACCCAGCGCAGGGCTGCCAGATTGCTCGGCACCGAGAACACCCCGGCGGACGGGCCGACCTCGTGCTTGCGCAAGAAGTTGGAAATCTGCTTGCCTAGCTTTCTGGGCTCTCGAACAACGCCTCGCTCGATCATGCTGTCGCCGACGGCAAAAGCCCCTGCGGCGTACAGCTCGATGCGGCTGGACCGCTGACGAAGTTGGGCCAAATTGACGACGTGCGAGCCGATATCGACTCCCAGCGAGGGCAGATTCTCCGTAAGCCGTTGCGGCGAGAGAAAGCCCACTAGGCGGCGTCCTCCCCTTCTTGCTCATCGCTAGCAACCGGCTCCCAGAACGAGTGGTACATCTGCTTCATCCGTTCGGAGGGCAGGAGTTCTCTGAGGGTCTCGACGACCACCGGGTCAAACTGAGTGCCCGCGCCTTTGCTGAGTTCTGCTTGAACGTGGAGCGGGTCCATAACGCCACGGTAGGGACGTCGCGAACTCATCGCGTCAAATGCGTCGGCTACGCACACGATGCGGAGCGAGAGCGGCAGCTCGCCACCCTTCAACCCATCCGGGTAGCCCGAGCCGTCGAGCTTCTCGTGGTGGTTGCGGATGATCATGAGGATGCCCTCAGCCAGCATCAGAGGTCTACAGATTTCGTAGCCGATGACCGGATGCTGCCGCATGACCATGAACTCTTCATCGGTGAGGCGGCCTCGCTTGTTCAGGATTGCGTCAGGAACGCCGATCTTGCCGATGTCGTGAAGGATCGTGCCGATGCGAAGCTCTTCAAGCGCCTCGTGGCCGAGTCCCATCCGCTCACCGATCATGAGCGAGAGTTCGCTGACGCGCTGCGAGTGGCCGCGCGTGTACTCGTCGCGAGCTTCAAGCGCGGTCGCGAGGCTCTCCATCGTGCGGAGGAAGGTGGTGCGGCGGCGCTCTTCCATCTGCGCATTCGACACCGCGATTGCAAGAAGTGATGCCATCGCGTGCAGCAACTCCATATCCTCGCTGGGGAAGGCCGAGGAGTCGGTGAGATCGAGCAGGGTCATGACACCGAGAATCTGTTCGCTGGTGGACGCTCCGGCCACGCCGAACCCTCGCGTCACGAGAGGGATGCTGGCTGCAGCGCGGACGCCTTCGGTCACACCATCGAAGTCCGGAAACGTCTCGTCGCGGCTCGTAATCGAGACTGCTTGCCCCATATGCGCGACGTAGCCCGAGAGTCCCTCGCCAGCGGCCATCCGCTCGGGAAACGCAAACTGGCCACCGCTTCCGAATGCGGCTTCGGTGATCAGTTCAGTTCGCTCGTCATCGCTGAAGAGCATCACGTAGCCGCAGTTCGCTCGGGTTTCGCGTATCGCCGAGCGAAGGGTGCTCGCGATCATCGCCCGAAGATCGCTGGACTCGCTGAGTGTGCTGCCGACCGAGAGGACGGTACTCAGGCGCTTGTCCCGGGCTCCAAGCCGTTCGTCGCGGCCCTGGAAAGAGGCCAGCACGAGCGCGGCGAGCATGCCCAGTCCGATGCCGCCTAACGCAAAAGTGAGGTCGCTGGTCGGGCGCGAGACCAAGATCGTCGATGCGACCTGAGTTGCGGACATCAACGCCGCGAGCGACAGCAGCCATCGGAGGGAGCGCAACACCATCCCGTGGCTGATGAGAATCGGAATGCTAAGGAGCCAGAGGTTCTGGGTGCCAGAGATTCCCAGCGACGCCGAGCCGACCAGAACGCCATCCACGGCGCGCATCCAGGCGAGTTGCCGGGCACCGATGGATTCATACCGCTGGTGGTCGCGCAGGATGCGGTGAGCGTAGACATTGGCACCGGCGAGGAGCGCAAGCACCGCCACGACCATGGGATTGCCCAGTTGATCGCCGAGGAGCACCGCAGCGGCAAGAATCAGAACCCAGCGAATCCGTAGGGCGATCGTCTCCGCGGCCAATCTCGTACTGATTTGCGAGTTCATCATGCCGGCAATGCTAACAGGTCTCCTAGCAAGGTTTGTATCGGCAAATCTCACGCATCCCTTGAGGGTCTTGCTTGCGTAATAGGCTTGGAGGTCGTAGCCAAGAGAGGGTCTTGGTACACTCGTTTGCGCAGTGATCGAGTCTAGCGAACCAACGGGAGAAGTGCAAAAGCTGGCGGCATACTTTCGCCAGCATCCCGGCGCGCTGGACGAAGCTCCCGATTCAATTGCCCGGGCGACCGGTGCTTCGATCGACGTCGTGCGGTCGCTGTTACAGGAGCCGGATCGGCCCAGCCAAGCGAGCGGCCGGCATGGAACTGCAGCCTTTCAAAGTGCCCTGCGTGACGTCGTTCATGGTTTCGATCGCCTCTTGAAGTACCCGTTGCTCTTTATTGGGGTTACGACCGGGTTCTTTCTTCTCGCCATGTGGCTCATTCCCGGGCAGACGTCTATGGCTGGGCGAACAGGTCTGCAGTTCACCATCCGGGAAGCATCGATGGTCGGCGCCTTCGGGATGACGCTCCTCCTGCATCTTGCCTGCTACTTTCGCGTCGGAATGGTGCGCTATGCGCTCATGGGGGGCGGCTTGGTCGCTGGGGTTTCATATGTGCTCCTAACGATCCAACTGCTGCAACAGCCACGCGTCAGTTCGATGAGTATCTGGGCGGTCCTGGCGTTGCTCGCTTTGGGCATGATCCTGCTCGGGGCGTTCTACGCCGCTCTGGGTGTCGGTGCCGCTCTGCTGGGGGCATATCGCAGACTGCGCCGAGAAGAGCGAGCCCGCCGGCGCCGCACCCGCCAGGAGCTCTTGCAGCGGCTGTTCGAAGTCGAAGAAACCCTGACCCGCTCTGAAGCCGAGGCGCCGAGCCAGCCACGGTTGACCGACCTCTTCCAAGGGGTCGTCCGAAATATCTGGGCTTACGCCGCGGTGGCGGGGTTCGTTTGGAGCCTCGTGCTCGTCATCGTCAGCTACTTCTTCCCCGAGATGCTGGCCCAATCTGAGGGAAGGCGTGCCCCGCTCTGGGCACCCTTCGTCGCGATTGCCATCAGCGCCGGCAGCATGGGGACGCAGATCTTTCTGGCGTACTTGACCGGGCGACCCTTCCGGGCGGTTGCCACAAGCGTGCTTTTCGTCGCGGCCGGCACGTTGGCTTACTTGCTCCCGGTGGGCGAATTCGGGTGGCGCTGGCTTGTGCAGAATCAGGCGAACCTCTACATGGGCGTGGGTCTGGCGGTAGTGACCGGCCTTTTCGCGGGGCTCGGAGCCATGGTCGAGGAACGCGCCTACCTGGCCCGGCGGCGTGGCGAGAACGCTCCGGAAGTGCTCCTTGCGGAGATGATCGAGTTGCGGCGCGCCTTGAACCGAGGTGAGCAACACCGCTGCGTCATGGTCGTCGACACGGCACGCAGCTCGGTGATGAAGTCGAAGAGCGATCCCCTGGTCGCCGAGTGGAGTTTCCGTGCCTATCAGGAGTTCTTGGCGGAGCAAGTCCGCAACCACAATGGGCGCATCCACAGCACGGCCGGCGATGGGGCGGTCGCCGCGTTCGACGACGCCCAAGAGGCGTTCGCCTGCGCTCGTTCGATCCAAACCAAGATCGCCGACTTCAACGCGAATGTGAACCGACTTCGAGATCCGTTCCGCTTGCGCATTGGAATCCACTGCGGGCTGGTCTCGGGCGAACTTGAGGAAGTGCAGTTTGCCGCGGTCATCGATATCGCCGCTCACATCGAGGCTGCCTCACAGGTGGGGGGAATCGCGGTTACCGGCGCGATCGCCGAACAGCTGCCCGACCACCGGTTTGCCGAGCTGAACGAGACCATCGACGACCAGCGCGTGCTGCTGGCCCTCAACCCAACACTGGATCCCGAAGATGAGGGTTGAACGCTGGGGCCGTGTGCCCTACCGTGAGGCGTGGGACCGGCAGCTCGAAGTTCTCGAGCAAGTTCAGGCCGGCGCCGAGGACACGCTCGTCTTGGTCGAACACCCACCCGTGCTGACACTTGGCGCAAACTTTCACAAAGAAAACTTGCTGTTATCTCCCGAGGAGTATGCCGCACGGGGAATCGAGATTCACCAAACCGACCGCGGCGGTGACGTCACCTACCATGGTCCCGGCCAACGGGTGATCTATCCCATCTTCGACCTCGACCGCCACGGGCGCGACCTGCACCGCTGGTTGCGGGGGCTTGAGGAGACGATGCTCGTCGCGTGCCGCGAGTTTGGCCTGGCCGCCGAACGATTCCCCCCCAACACCGGCGCGTGGGTCAAGGGCAGAAAGATCGCGGCGATCGGGATCAAGGTGCGCCGTTGGGTCTCGCTCCACGGGATCGCCCTCAACTGTGACCTCGACCTCACGATCTTCGACACGTTTGTGCCCTGCGGGATCCACGGCCACGGCGTAACCAGCTTGAGCGAAGAAACGGGTCGGAACGTGACCATCGAGGACGCGGATCCGGTGGTTGTGGCCGCCTTTGCCGAGGTGTTTGGCGTTACTCCTCGGGAGTCAGCATCCGGAACCGGCTAGCCCGATCATCCCCCCGCATCATGAACACCGCTTCGGGCAGGAGCCCTTCGTGCTCTTCCGTCCGGAAGGTCGACTCCCACAACTCCTGCATGTTCTTGAACGCGACCTCCGGGGATGGGGCTGCGGCATGGAGTTCGGTCAGGGCTGCTTTCAGCACTTCATCGTGGTCGGTCGTCCCGGCGACGTAAGACCACTGACGTCGCATCTTGAAGTCTCCTTCGTAGTCGAGAATGGCGTAGGAGTCATGTTCGGGATCCCGGCAGACTTCGACAAAGAGGGACCGAGCGACGATCGGCGCGGAGTTGAAATCGGCAAATGCCTGCTTGATCGGGGCTGACAGCGCAGAGACCACTCGCCGGATGGTCACATCTTCCTCGCTCCGGTTGAATCCCTCCTGATGGGCGAAATCGAGCGCCGCAACCCGCAGGGCCTCGACATCAGACTGCTGGCCAATCGCCGCGTAGGCGAGTCGATCGTAGATCTCGTAGATCTTGCGCGAGTGGCGGCGGTAGCTAAAGATCACCACGCCCGCCGGGATGGAAACCGCGAGGATCGGTGCCCCTTGTATCAATCGACCCTCGATGAACGAAGCCCTAAATCCGATTCCCTCTTGCCATTCGTGCGGTGTCAGCATTAGCTCGTTATACGTCGCCAGCGCCCTGCTGTGCGCGGAGGGCATCGAGTCGCTCGGTTTCGTCGTGCCAACGGTGCATCAGATCGTCGAGCGTTTGCTTCTCCCTCGCGTACTGCTTGGACAACGCGACGATGTCCGCGCTGGCGGGTGGGGTGGCCAAATCCTGTTCCAGCGCCTGGATGCGCTGTTCCGCTTCCGCAACTTCCGACTCGGTCGCTTCGATGGCCTTCGCCAGCCGGCCGATTTCCTTACTCAACTCTCGTGGGCTAAGCGTAGAGGTCTCGACGGCAATCTTGCGTTCGGTCGCGACCGCAGCCACGGGTCGGCTCTCGCGCAGCCGATACTCGGCATACGATCCTGGAAACTGTCGCACCCCATCGCGCCTTACGTCGAGGGTGCGGTTCGTGACTTCACCAAGCAACCAGCGGTCATGGGAGATCAACAGGAGCGTGCCGGCATATTGCCGCAACACCCCGGCCAGCACCTCGCGCGAGTCCATATCCAGGTGGTTCGTGGGCTCGTCGAGGATGAGCACGTTGGGCCGTAGCGTGGTCAGCCCGGCGAGCACCAACTTATTCTTCTCGCCTCCGCTGAGCGTCTTGATGGGGCGGAACACGTCGTCTCCGGAGAAGAGAAACTGGCCGAGCAGGTTCCGCGCCGACTCGGGCGTCTGATCGAACTCCCACACAAGATAGTCGAGCGGAGACTGGGTCAGATCGAGTTCGACGGCGTCTTGAGAGAAGTAACCGATCTCCAGATTGCTGCCTTGGCGAACGCTGCCGGACTGCAGCGGAAGCTTGCCCAGCATCGCCTTGATCAGCGTGGACTTGCCCGCGCCGTTCTCTCCGACAACGCCCCACCGGTCGCCGTTCTGTACGGTCCAATCCAGACCGGTGATCAGCGAGGTCTCGCCAAAGCCCACCGCCAACGATTTCGCCTCGAAGATGATGTCTCCGGCTCGCTTCGTTGCTGCGAACGACGCCTTCATGCCGCGTTCGTTGATGGGGGCGTGAACCTGGGTGGACACCAGCTTTTCCTTCATTTTGAGCCGCCCCCGCGCCTGCGCGGTTCGCTGGCTGTTCATAAAGCGCCGCACGTATTCGTCGAGCTTCGCGATTTCCGAGGCCTGCCGCTTTGCGGCCTCCGCCTGTCGCGCCTCTTCCTCCGCGCGTAGCTGACGGTACTTCTCATACGGGCCGGGGTAGCTCTTGACCGTGCCCTCCCGCATGTCGAGTACCCGGTCGCCGACCGCCCGGAGGAACTCGCGGTCGTGTGAAACCAGTAACACCGCCCCCGGATAGGATCGCAGCCAGTTCTCGAGCCATTCCGTGGCTTGCAGGTCGAGGTGGTTGGTGGGCTCGTCGAGGATCAGGAGATCTGGCTGCTCGAGCAATAGCCGGGAAAGGGCGAGCCGAGTCTTCTCTCCTCCGCTCAGCTTGTGTGCAGGTTTCGTGTATGTGTCTTCATCGAAACCCATCCGCTGGAGCACAATCTTCAGATCTCGCTCTGCCGCGTATCCTTCCTGCTCCAGGAAGTGTTCGTGGAGCGTGGCGTACTCGTCGAGTTCTTCGACGGTCGGGTTGTGCTCGATCCGGTCCGACAGTTCGTCGAGCCGCTGCTTGAGCGCAATCTGCTCGCGGCGGGCTTCGGTGGCTTCTTCGAGGACGGTGCGGCCGGCGTCGAAATGGTGCTCCTGCCGCAGGTAACCGATGGTCGCTCCCCGCGAGAGCTGGACGCTGCCTGTGTCCGGACTCATCTGGCCGGTCAGGATACGAAGAAGGGTCGTCTTTCCGCACCCGTTGCGGCCGACGAGTTGGACCTTCTCGCGGCGGTCGATGCGGAACGTGACGTCGCTCAACACCTCATCGACGCCAAAGGACTTGGCGACCTTTGAGACGTTGAGCAACATGGGGAGGTGGCCCGCCCCAAAGGGCGGGAGTGAAGTTAGACCAGCCCTTCCGGGAACCAGAGGGCAAGCTCGCGCTCAGCCGCTTCGGGATCGCTGCTGCTGTGGGTCAGGTTGTCGTCGATCGTCAGTGCGAAGTCGCCGCGAACGGTGCCCGGCGTGGCTTCGAGGGGGTTCGTCGCGCCCATCATGGCGCGGATCGCCTTCACGGCGTTGGTGCCGCGCACGGCAACGGCAACGATCGAACCAGAGCAAAGGTAGTTGACGACATCGTCGAAGAAACCTTTGCCGCGGTGCTCCGCGTAATGCTCCTCGACGATCTCCCGGCTCGGGTTCATCAGCTTCAAACCTACGATGTCGAGGCCGCGCGCTTCGATTCGGCGGAGAATCTCGCCGTTCAGACGGCGCGACACGCCGCCCGGCTTAACTAACACAAGCGTTGTTTCCATAGTACGAGTCTAAAGGATACCGCTTTGGACCTACCCGGCAAAACTGCGTAACGGCCCAAAGCCTCATCCTTCTGAACCCACAGCGCGACCAAGGAACGGATTTCGCCGGGAACTGTGTACACTTGCCGGATACACGCCCGCGAAGCGGAGTTGAGGGTGCGCGGGTACAGGTTGGATCATGGATGTGAGGCGGAGTTTTAAGGTGGCCCGAGCGGCCGTAGTCTTGGTGGTGCTTGCCGCCGCAATGGTGGCGCAAGCCCAAGAGCGCACCAGCGTGATTACTGAGATCGCGGTCGAGGGCAACAAGTTCGTAACGACGGATTCGATCTTGGCGCGCATGGCGGCGAAGGTCGGGCAACCGTACGTTCAAGCCACGCTCGATCAGGATCGTGAGACTTTGGAGCGATTGGGATTCTTCAAGGCCGTCGATGTTCGTGCGACGCCGCTCGAAGGTCAGAACTGGAAGGTCACCGTGCAGGTGTCCGAGTTCGATATCGTCAAGGAGATTCGAATCGTCGGCAACACGGTCATTTCGACCGAGGATATCGCCAAGGCGATCACCGTGACGACCGACCGACCGTTCAACCTGAATGACGCCAAGCCCAGCGCTGACGCGATTTCTCGCCTGTACAACTCCAAGGGCTACTTTGCGCTGGTCGAGCAGTTGGAACCGCTCGAGGACTCTCCGAGCACGGTCAGCGTCGTGATCCGCGAAATGATGGTGAACTCGATCACCGTCACCGGCAACACGCGAACCTCCGAGCGAGTGATGAAGCGGCTGATCAAGACGCAGCCGGGCGAAGCCTACAACGATCAGAAGTTCGTCCGCGACCTACAGCGCATCTTGAATACGCAGTGGTTCGAGCGCGTGAACCCGAGCGAGAAGCAGACCGAGGACGGATTCGGCCTCGATCTTCAGGTGGACGTTAAGGAAGCCCGTACGGGCCAGGTCATCGTGGGTGCCACGGTCGACCCGCGATCCAGCTTCGCCGGCCAGATTCGGCTGATCGACACAAACTTCCGCGGAACCGGACAGACCTTCGGCATCAACCTGCAGCAGGCCGTCACCGGCGGAGGACTCTCGGCCGAACTCGAATACACCAACCCGTTCATCGATCGCTATGACACGTCGCTCTCGGTTACCGCGTACAGCCGCCTGATCTGGCGATTCGCTAACAACACCTTCGGCGGCAGCAGCTCGATCAGCGACGATCGCTTCACGGAGCGCCGCACCGGTGCCGCCATCGGCGTAGTTCGCCCGTTCAGCGAGCAGGTGTCTGGCTCGATCGGCCTCAAGTACGAGACGATCCGCACAAGTGACATCCAGCTGACCAACCAGAACGGCTTTGTCAAGCAGGACGGCAATCTCGCGCTGCTGTCCTTTGGCCTCACGAGCAATCGCCGCGACTTGGATCTCGATCCCGCTCGCGGTGACTGGTGGCGGCTCGCCATCGAGCCGGGATTCTCGCACATCTCTTCGGTGGGCGGCGCGTTCCCGGATCGGTCCTTGCTCGGCTCATCCACCTTCGTTCGGTCATCGGCGGAGTATCGAACGTACTACTCGCCGCAGCCACCGCGAACGTCGCGCGAGATCGACGCCGCCCGCCGCGTGTTCGCCTTCCGAGCCCGCTACGGAGCGATCTCCGGCCGGGTGCCCTTCAACGAGCAGTTCTTCGTCGGCGGCGCGGATACGCTGCGCGGATACCAGGACGACCGGTTCTGGGGTCGCCAGTTCTTTGCCAGCTCCGCCGAGTATCGGCATCCGCTTCAGAAGTCGTTCAACGTGATCCTGTTCGTCGACTACGGCGGCGCGTGGGGCGGCTACGGTGGCGTGAACGACTTCACCCAGTCGAATACGATGAAGTTCCAGCTAGGATACGGCGTGGGCTTCAGCTTCAAGACGCCGCTGGGTCCGCTTCGGCTTGACTTTGGATTTAATCAGCGTGGAGGTAGCCGTGCCCACTTCCAGATCGGCACGTCCTTCTAAAGAGAGGAAACACATGACAAACATGCACAAAACGGGCCTGGCTATCGTTGCTTTGTTCTTCGGCGTCTTCGCCGCCGTTGGCTTCCAAGATGCCGCCATGAAGATTGGCATCGTCGATATTTCGAAGGTCGTCGAAGATAGCGACTTCGGCAAAGCCAATCAGGCCACTTTCAACCAGATGAAGACGGCGCGCGAGGGCGTGCTCGAGTTCATCGACACCTATCGGGTGCTTACGGTCGAACAGGGGACCCGCTTCCGCGATCTCAGCATCAAGCCGAACCCGACTGCCGAAGAGAAGGCGGAACTTGACCGAATCAAGGCCGATGTTCAAGCCGCGGACAAAAAGAACAAGGAACTCAGCGTCAAGCAGAATCTGACGCCGGAAGATCGGGCCCTGATCGAAGAGTATTCGAAGCGCGCGAACAACATGGAAATGACGGCCGGCCGATGGCTCCGCGAGTTCACGAACGAACTGCAGCAATGGGCGGATCGCCAAAAGGTCACCAGCCTCGAGCGTGCTCGCGCCGCGATTCAAGAAGTTGCCAAGGCTCAAGGGTTCACCATCGTCTTCGAGGTCGGTATCGCCCCCTATGGTGCGAACGACTTGACCGAGGCGGCCCTCAAGGCCATGAACGCTAAGAAGTAACTCCGATGATCCGCCCCGCCGCGCTTGGGCTGCTACTCATGGCCCTATGGAGCGGGTGCGCAACGGCTCGCCCGCCGCTCGTTTACGTCGATCTCGACCGAGCGGCGGGTTCGAAGCCCTTTAGCCTCCAGATCGACACGCCGACGGCACCGCCGGCTCCTCCCGCAGGTTCCTCATCTCAGCTCGAGGCGCTCTCTGCCCAGCGTCTGGATTTCTCCGAAAACGCCTCACGGCTTGCCAAAGTGCAGGAAGAGGTGCGCATCGCCCAAGAGGAGACGATCCGCCAGCTAACGACGGAACTGCGACAGTCCTACTTGAAAGAGGTCGATGAACTGGAGCGGTCTCGACTGAGCGAAATCGACGACACCCGCCGAGAAGCGTTTGAAAGGGCATGGGTTCGGTTGCGCGCTCGATTCGAGCGGTATGCATCTGACCGTGGCCCCGACGCGATTCGGCTTGCCGTATACGCGGGATTCCCCAATCCGTCCCTCGTCCTCGACCGCCAGGCGACTCCTTGGAGCAACGCCGAGCGGCGGCAGCTAGAACGCGGCCGCGAACTTCGGGCGAAGCTAAAGGAACTCAAACAGGCGTTCGACGGCGACATGGACGAGATCATCGCCGAGGCCGGCGAAGAGGTCGCGGCAACCTTAAATCGGCTTCGCCTCGAGATGGAGGAGCGGAGAGCTGCTGCTGAGGCCCGGGCGGAACGAGAGGCCAGCCAGCAGACTCTGGAGCTGGTCAAAAACCTGGAGTCGGTGCTGTCGGGCAAAAGCGAGGTGCTCCTCCCGCCCAAGCCGGGCGTTAAGATTACGACCGATGCCCCACGGCCCTTGCCAAGACCGCCAGTGCTCGACACCCGAGAGGCCGAGACCCTGCTCCGAGGAACCCGCGAAGCGGTACGCTCTGAAGTGGAGATTTGGGCCGCTCAACAGGGTTATGAACTGACTCTCAACAAGCGCGCGCCGGATCGAACTGACGAGTTTCTTGAATGGCGCAATCGAACCCACCCTGGACTTTAGGCCAACTGGCCGAACTGCTACAAGGCGAACTGCACGGCCCCGCTGACCTCCTGATCAAGGGGGTTACCTCGGCAGGGATTGCCGACCCCGACGGCATTGCCTTTGCTGAGACCGATGAATACCGCGAGAAGGCGGAGCAGGTCCCGATTGCCGCTCTTCTCGTCGGCCCAGGCATGTCGGCGACCGTTCCCTACATCGTGGTCGCGGCCCCTCGGCACGCTTTCTTTGCCCTGCTTAACTGGTGTGATCGGCCACTCAAGGCCGGTGCAGGTGTACACCCGACCGCCCAAATCGCGGAGTCGGCCACCGTGGAGCCCGGCGCTTCGGTCGGGGCGTTTGCGGTGGTCGGTGAAGATAGCGTGGTTGAGGCGGGTGCGGTGATCCATGCGCACGGATTCGTGGGCGATCGATGCCGGATCGGTTCGGATTCGGTGATCTATCCCCGCGCCGTGTTGGTGCAAGATGTGACGCTGGGTGCCCGTTGCATCATTCACCCGGGAGCCGTGATCGGCGCCGAGGGATTTGGGTTCGTTTGGGATGGGAAGCGTCGAATCAAGATCCCCCAGGTGGGCGGGGTAACGCTCGGCGACGATGTCGAAATCGGCGCGAATACGTGTATTGATCGAGCCACCGCCGGACAAACGCGGATCGGATCAGGCTCGAAGATCGACAACCTCTGCCAGATTGGGCACAACTGCGAAATCGGGGAGCACACGGTGCTGGCGGGTGCCTGCGGCATTTCGGGGAGCGTGAAGATCGGCTCTCGGTGTGTACTCGGAGGCGGCGTCGGCACGAACGATCACATCTCGATCTGCGACGATGTGACGCTCGGCGGTCGGTCGGGGGTCGATCGCGACATCACCGAGCCCGGAGCCTACTTCGGCACGCCGGCGCGCCCCATAGGCGAAGCGATGCGCGCCTTTGTGCTGATCCCCAAACTTCCGGAGATCTGGTCTCGAGTACGCAAACTCGAGAAGAAGGTCGGCGAATGATCATCCATCGCCGTACCGTCGCTCGTGAGGTGACCTGGGAGGGCCCGGGCTTGCACTCTGGCGTGCCCACCAAGGTTGTGCTTCGACCGGGCGAAGATGGAATCTGGTTTCGCTACGGTCAAGGTCGCTGGAAGGCTTGCCCTGCCGAAGTGACGGACACGACTCGCAGCACCAAGCTTGGAGACATCTCTACGATCGAGCACTTGATGAGCGCCCTGGCTGGGCTTGAGATCACCGATGCCGAGGTCGAAGTTTCGGCACCAGAAATGCCTGCCGCCGGCGGATCGTCGGCGCAGTACGTCGAGGGGCTCGCCGCGGCCGGATTCGTCTCGCTGAGCGTCCGAGAGGCGAGAGATCTGTTCGCTCGCGTGTTCGTCCAAGAGGGCGATGCGAAGGTCGCGATCGCGGCCGGACATGGCCACTGGGCTTACCGATACGACGTTGGCGAGCGCTGGCCGGGTGTTCAGGAGGCGGAGTATCGCAAACTGCCCGAGAGTTACGCTGACCAGATTGCGCCGGCAAGAACCTTCGGCCTGATCGAAGAATTGCCTCACTTGGAACGCTTGGGCTTGGCCCGTGGGCTCGATGAGCATTCGGCTCTTGTTTTGGGTGCCGAAGGATATGAGAATGAACCCCGGTTCCCGGACGAGCCTGCTCGTCACAAACTGCTCGACGCGATCGGCGACCTCTATCTCGCTGGCGTGCCGATCCGCTGCCTCGACGTGGTTGGCGAACGGTCCGGGCACCGCACCAACGTTCAGGCGGCGGCCAAGCTCAAGATGGCGATCGATGGAACTACTATATAAAGTATAGCGTTGAATCGGATATGGAACATCCGCTCTTGGGCATCCACCACGTCACCGCCATTGCTGGCGATGCGCAGCGCAACCTCGACTTCTACGCGCACTCCCTCGGGATGCGTTTTGTGAAGCTGACCGTCAACTTCGACGATCCGGGTGCTTACCACTTCTACTTCGGCGACGAAGCGGGTAGCCCTGGCTCCCTGCTCACGTTCTTTCCGCACCCCGGCGGCTATTCCGGGCAGCGCGGCGCGGGCCAAGCCACCACGGTCGGCCTTGCCATCCCCCAAGGCAGTCTCGACGCGTGGATCGACCACTTTGCCCGACATGCGATCGACTTCCAACTTGGGGGCGAGCGGTTCGGCGAGCGATACATCTACCTCGACGATCCGGATGGACTTCGCCTCGAAATCATCGAGACGGCTGATGCAAACGCAGCACCGGGGCGAGCTTACGGCGACATCACCGCCGAGCACTCGATTCGCGGCATCCACTCGGTGACATTGTCTGTGGGGTCGCTCGAAGCCGCAATTCGCTTCTATAGCGAACGGATGGGATTTGCCCAAGAAGCATCCACGACCGAGCGTGTTCGCTTCCGTGTGGG
>JANJUB010000094.1 GCA_024710805.1 Fimbriimonadaceae bacterium
CTTCCATTACCGAACACTCCTTCCAGGGCATGAATGCCTCCCCCTGGCCCGGCGCGGTTACACATAGGGATGGCCCGCGGGCCATCCCATGTGTAACCCATGTGTCCGGAACAATGTGTCACCTATGTGTCGGTATGCTCACTCTTCGCACTGTGCTTGTGTGTGCCGGACACATGGGTGACACCGTGATGCGAGTCCGCGGCTCGCCCTTATTGAGCGAGCCACAGTGCCATCTTGCTTAGAAGTTGGGATCGTCGTCAAACAACCCCAGAGGGGGCTCCGTCCCTTCCGTCCATCGACGTGCGGGTAAGACCACGGTTCTTGCGCTCTCGGTTAGCCGATACACGCCAAAGCGCTCGAAAAGGTGCAGTTCAGCGTACCACCTTCTTTGAGCTGAGGGATCCCAGACGGCGATGTATCGGACCATCAGGGCCTTTGCTGCCTGCAAGATCGACTCATCGAGTCTTGGTGAGACGCGACGACACCGTTGGTTCCCTTCCACCTCAACGAGTGCGAAGAGCCGCCCAGAGTTGTCGCGGTGAACGGTCGCATACGACCGCCCATTATCGGCAAAGAGCCGAGTCATTGCCGCTTCGCGGCTATAATGTGCTCGTAGCATATGGGTTTTCCTTGCTCGGAGAACTCGCTTTAGGCCCGGGTTAGTCTTGCTGGACCCCGGGCCACTTCGTTTCTCTTTGCAGATTCAGGGCCACATCGCTCTGGGTAGGAGCCACAACCCGTCTGTGTGCCTCCAAATCAGGTCAGACGCGGCTGTATCGCCTTTCCGCAGCGCTGTGTACACCTGCCCATGATGTTACACATCCAGACGGAACATTCGGTGGCGAATTACATCATGGTTGATGAGAACTTGTCGGCAAATTTTATCGACACAAGATCGCCCCTATGATCCGATGCCGAGAAACCACCTACGCCCTCCGCGAATCTCCCACCCCGGGCCAACCCGCGCTAACCGCCTACCCCCGATACTTCGCGCCCACCCGCCGATACGCCTCGCGGAACGGAATGCCTTCGGCTTGGCAGAGCCGATACGCCTCTTCGGTCGCATACAGGCTCGGATCCATCGCCGCTTCGGTGCGATCTTGGCAGAACCGTACGCCGGGAAGGACGTGGGCCATCACTTCTGCGCACTCGAACGTGCGATCGATGAGCCCGAAGAGCGGCGGTTTGATGAGCTGCAGATCGCGGTGGTAGCCGCTCGTCATCTTCGCGCTCAGACTCAGAATCGCGGTCAGTGAGCTGGCCGCCTGTGCGCTGTGCGCCCGAACGAGCTCGAACACGTCGGGGTTGCGTTTCTGGGGCATGATGCTGCTGCCGGTCGTGAAGCGCTCGGGCAACGCCACAAACCCAAACTCGGAGGTCGAGAACAGCACGAGGTCGCTGGCGAGCCGTCCCAAATCCTGCATCAGCAGGGTCGCTTGAAAGGCGACTTCCGCCTCGGCTTTGCCGCGTGAGAGCTGGGCGGCGGTGACGGGCTCCTGAACCGAGGTGAACCCAAGCTCCGAGGCGGTCTGGGCTCGATCGAGTGGGAGGCCCGGAGTGCCGTAGCCGGCGGCCGAACCCAGCGGGTTGGTCGATGCGCGGCGCGTCGCCCCGCGTAATCCCGCCGCGTCGTCGCGAAGCTCGGTCGCGAACCCCTCTGCCCACAAGGCGACGGTGCTCGGCATGGCGCGCTGCAAGTGGGTGTAGCCTGGCAGCGCCAAATCGCCCTGGGCGTCGGTGATCGCGAAGAGCGACTCCATCACGGCTTCTGCGGCTTGGGCGAGCGATTCACACGCTTCGCGCAGGTAGAGCCGCACGGCGGTCAAGACTTGGTCGTTGCGCGATCGGCCGAGGTGGACCCAGCCGGCTTCGTCGCCGAGTTTGGAGGTCAGCCGGTTCTCGATTGCGGTGTGGCAGTCCTCCTCCTCGGGCGAAATCTCCCACTCGCCGCGGGCATGCGCCTCGCCGATCTCAGCGAGCGTGGCGATGATCCGCTCAGCAATGCCCGACTCGACATGGCCGCACGAAGCCAACATCCGGGCGTGCGCTTGCGACGCGCGAATGTCATGCGCTACCAACCGCGCATCCCAGCGGTAATCGTCGCCAACCGTAAACGCCATCACCATCGCGTCGGCATCGCCCCCCTTATCCCAAAGTCGCTTCATCGCATCACCTCACCGTAACGTTCAATAATCTGGCCGTAAACTTGGACTCCCAGAAGGATCTCCGACTCCATCACGTACTCGTCAACCGTATGTGAGCGGCCGGTCTCGCCAGGCCCGATCTTCACCGCAGGAATGCCTTGGAAGAACACAAGGTCCGACATCGTCCGACTGATGAAGTGCGGCTCGGGTACGCATCCGAGGAGCTTGGCCGCGTCTGGACACGCATAGGGCCGAAGCCGATCCGAATGCACGACAACCTCGCTCTCGACCACCTCGCGGATCCGCGCCACTGCGGCTTCGGGCGTCAGTGTGGGCTCGAGCCGGATGTCGAGCGTGGCCGAAGCCGTGCCTGGCACCTGGTTTTTGGCCTGCGCCCCGGTGAGTACGGTTGGCTGGAGCGACGACTCCGCCCAATCCACCAACTCGAGCGCGGCCAAGTCGCGGGCAAGGGTCCAAATCGGGTTCTTGCGCCCGAGCGACTTCGCGTGGGCGGCGTGACACGCCTCACCGTGCGCGATCAAGTTTGCGATCAGCAACCCATATTGGCCGACCGCACTGGCAAGCGAGGTGGGTTCGCCGACGATTGCGGCGTCGGGCTTCTGGCCCAAATGGGCGAGGCACTTCTGGGTGCCGACCCCCAGCGTCTCTTCCCCCTCGACGAGCATCAGCAGCAATTCGCACGGCGGACCGTCGGCAACCGCCTGCAGAAACGCCACCATCAGCGCAGCCGCGCTCGCCTTGGCGTCGTTGGCCCCGAGCCCCGTCACCCGGCCATCACGGACCACCGGCGTCCAAGGGTCGCCCGTCCAGCCGTCCTGCGCAGGCACGGTATCGAGGTGGCTGTTCAAACACAGACAGGAACCCGATCCCGCGCGAGCTAAAACACTGTTCCCCACCCGCTCGACATCCGCCCCGCTCGGACGCAGCACGGACTCGACGTAGTCGGCGATCGCCGCTTCTTCACCCGAGACCGAGCGGATACTCACCAGATCTCGATGCAGCGTGAGGACGTCGATCAATCCTCGTCCGCCTCGAGCTTGATCAGCGTGCCAGAGCCCTCGTTCGTGAACACCTCGGTGAGCAGCGCGTCGGGCAGCGAGTGCGAGACGACATGGACACGCGAGACTCCGCCGCGCAGGCAGCGCGCGATGGCCGAGGCCTTGGGCAGCATGCCGCCTTGAATCGCGCCATCGGTGATCATTGCATCCATCTCGTCGAGGGTCAGCTCCGAGATGAGCGAGTGATGATCCTCGACGTCGGCCAACACGCCCGGGGCGCCCGTCATGAAGATCGCCTTAGCCGCGCCGAGGCTGACCGCGATCTCGGCGGCGACGGTGTCGGCGTTCGTGTTGAGCCACTTCCCTTCCGCATCCCCCGCGAGTGGGCTCACGATCGGCAAATAGCCCCAGTCGAGCAGGTCGCCCAGCAACGCTGGATCAACGCCGTCGATGTCGCCAACTTCGCCAAGATCGACCGAGCCACCGCTCGCCAGGGGCGTTGGGCCTCGCCGATGGGCGTCGATAAAGCCCGCGTCCATGCCGCTGATGCCGACCGCCGGAATGCCGAGCTTGCGCGCCGCCGACAGCAGCGCGGCGCGGGCCTCGCCGTTCAGGGCGAGCACCATCGCGTCCACCATCTCCGGGCTGGTCCGGCGTCGCCCCTCGATCTTCTCGAACTCGACCCCCAGCTTCTCAGCGAGCACATCGGCCTGAACTCCGCCACCATGCACGAGCACGATCCGCACTCCCAGCGAGTGCAGGACGCCGATCTGCTCGAGCAGGGCGTCGGCTCCACCGGGACGCACCAGAGCCTCCCCTCCGACCTTGACCACGAACGTGCTGTCGCGGAAGAGCCGCAGGTAAGGAACGGCATGTCGAAGGGCCGAAATCGCGGCGTGGCCCATCATCGCAGGCCTCCTTCGCTGAGCGCGGCGAGGATCGCCTTCTGCGCATGCAGCCGGTTGCCGGCTTGCGGCACGACGATACTGCGCGGGCCGTCGAGGACGGCATCGGTCACTTTGATGTTTCGGCGGACGGGTAAGCAGTGCATGAACTTGGCTTCGGGGCGGGCGGGGGCGAACCACGATTCATCGACCGTCCAGTCGCGATAGGGCTCGCGAGCGGTGCGGTCGGCTTCATGGTCGCCGTAGACATCGGGCTTGGCCCAAGACTTGGCGTAAAGAACGTGCGCCCCATCGAGCGCATCCGAGCGGTCAGCAGTTTCGTGGAAGGTGCCCCCGCCTTTGGCCGCAGCGGCCACGGCTTGGGAGATCACACCCCCCGGCAGATCGAATCCGAGGGGACGCAAAACCGTCACGTCCATGCCGCGGAGCAGCGCCATCGTCAGCGCGGACTGCGGCACCGCGAACGGCAGCGGCTTGGGGTGATACGCCCAGCTGAGCACAAACTTGCCGTTGGCGGGGATACCGAGATCGTCGAGCGTCTTCCAGTCGGCAAGCGCCTGACAGGGGTGGCTCGCCGCGGATTCGAGATTCACGAATGGCCCACCGAAGTGATCGGCCATCGCGCGGATCGGCTGATCCGCGAGGTCGTCGGCAAGGTTCTTGCCTTCGGCAAAACACCGCACGCCGAGCAGGTCAACGTACTCGGCAAGCACGGGCATCGCTTCGCGGATGTGCTCCACCGCGTCGCCATCCATCACCACCCCGTCGCGCAGTTCGAGCTTCCACGAACCTTGGCCAGGTTGGATGACCACGCTCGTTCCGCCAAGGTGCGCCACCGCGGTTTGCATCGAGACCAACGTCCGCAGTGACGGATTCATGAACAGCAACCCGACCACGTGATGTTTCAGGTGAGTCAGATCCTTGCGACCTTCCAGTTCGCGCGCTAAGGAGACCAACTGACGAATCGCATCCGGCGACAGATCGAGCAGGTCGAGAAACGCGGTCATGCCCACCCCAAGCCGGGAATGCGAAGGCCCTCCGCACGGTCGAATGCGAACAGCGCATTCATCCACTGCACGCCGCCGCCTGCCGCCCCCTTGGTGAGGTTGTCGATCACGCTCGCAACGAACAGCTTGTTCCCTTCCTTGCGCAGGCAAAGGTGCGCCATGTTCGTGCCCGCGACATCCTTCACCGAGGGCCAGCTGCTGCGCACTTGCACGAACGGAGTGCCGCGGTAGTACTCCTTCACCGCGGCAATGATGGCGGCCTCGTTGCTGTCGTTCTTCAGGTCGCAGACAATCGAGGCATGAATGCCTCGTGAGAACGGACCCGAGTGGGGCACGAACGCGAGATTCGGACGGGTACCCGAGATCGCGGCTAGATTCTCCATTTCCGGCTGATGTCGATGACGCAAGGGCTCGTACGCCCACAACCCGCCGTGCCGCTCGGGGTGGTGCGTCCCCTCGCGGGGCTGCCGCCCCGCCCCCGTGCTGCCGGTGATCGCGGACACCACGATGTTCGGATCGACGAATCCGTGCGCCAGTAGCGGAGTGATCGCGAGGACGACCGAGGTCGTGAAGCACCCCGGATGCGCAAGGTAGTTCGTGTCGGGCGAAGGTCCGGGGATGTCCGGGAGGGCGCACTCAAAGCGATCGAGCAAGTGCGGCGCACCGTGAGGCTTCTTGTACACCGCTTCGTAGGCAGCGGCATCCTTGTAGCGGAAGTCGGAGGACAAATCGACCACCTTGAGTTCGCAGCCTGCTGATTCCGCAGAGGCGATCCAGTCGGCAAGCATCGTGGCGGCTTCGCCATGGGGCAGCGCGGAGAACAACCCGATCGTCCGCTTCGAGTTCAGCAGTTCCTTGCCTTCTTCTTGGCTTGAGAACTTCTGGTCGCCGAGAGCGGGGGCCAAATGCGGAAACGTCTTGGCGATCGGTTCCCCCGCCGCGGACGCGCTGACCACAGCTCGGATGTCGAAGTGGGGATGCTGGACCAGCAACCGGACGAGTTCGCCGGCGACGTAGCCGGAGCCGCCGAGGACGACGATGGGGAGGTTCTTACTTGGCATGATGGAGTCCGAGGGTGGAGATCAGGAGCTTCGCAAAGGGCTCGGGCCGAGACCGGGCATTGATGGCGGGGACGCCGAGTTGGGTTTCGATGAGCCGCGAACCGGCTTCATGGTCGGTGGCGGGGCCAGTGACGACCGCTGGCTTGAGGTTGTACCGCTCGGCCATCATCCGCACACCGCCCCATGCACCGACGGGGTCGTTCGCGGCAAGCACAATGTGCTGCAGGTGGCGTTGCAGGTCCGGATGTTCGAGGATGGCATCGACGCCGTAGTCGCCCATCAAGCCGTCGCCCAACTCGACCACGATCACGTCCGCATGGGCACCGTCCAGCTCGGCGAGCATCGTACAGGTCAGCTGAGCCGAGGTCTGGGCCGACGTCGTCACGACGCCGAAGTCGGTGAAGATCAGCGCTCGCTCGGCACCTGCGTCTTCCATCGCGAGGACGTCACGGCGCAGACTGACGCCGGTGGTCTTGGCGGCCACAACGCGGAGCCCCTTGCGCACGAACTGCTGGATCAGGGCGAGACACGCCTCAGTTTTGCCCGAGTTCATGCACGTTCCGACCACGGCGATCACCGGGGTCTTCACTTCGGGCAGCGCTCTCGCGAGCGGAGGACAATGGGCGGCGATGTTGGCGGGCGTGCCTTTGCGGCTGCCGAGTTCGCCAAAGGTCAGCACTTGGCCGAGCACCTCGGCTTGGAACGGCTCGCCAACGCTCGGAGAATAGCTGGTGCAACGGCCGATGACGCCGCCGAGATTGAGCACCTGAACGCGATCTCCCGGCGCCAGCTTCTGAGGGATGACTCCCGAGTAGCCGAGCAGCGCATTCCTAAACCCAAGCGCACCCACGATGATATCGCCTGGCTTGATCGCCGCAAATCGCCCAGTGGTGAGTTCGAGCGTGTTGTAGTGCGA
>JANJUB010000112.1 GCA_024710805.1 Fimbriimonadaceae bacterium
AGCCGATCATCCCGGAGCATGAAGGCTGCCGGCTCTCGTCGGCGGAGTTCGGCGTGCCTACCCTGACGCTGAACGATGGGCTCGCGACGGCCTGGGGGCACGCATGCCATCCCGACTTTGCCGGCAAGCGCGTCGCCACCCTCGCACTCGGCACCGGAGTCGGAGCCGGATTCGTCGCGAACCACTGGCTCGAAATGGGGGCAGGCGGCGGCTACCCGCGACTGAATGACCTCAGCCCGATGACGGGCAAGACCTTCGAAGATCTGCTCGGCGGCGCGGCATTGACGCCCAACCCGACCGACTCACAGATGGACGAGGCGCGACTCGCGGCAACGCGCGCCGTTCGGGTGCTCCAGGCCCTGTGGATGCCCGACGCGATCGTGCTCACGGGTGGCGTTGGACTGCAACCTTGGTTGGGGCTCGACGAGCTTCCCTCGGTGGTGAGATCTCCGTACGGTTCCGAGGCAGGGCTTTGGGGCGCAGCATGGCTGGCGTGGTCGCCGCCCAACCTGTAGAGATTTTCGCTCTCTACACTTCAGTGCGGAACAAGTCATCGTAGAATAGGTTGCAGATGAGACAAGCGCTGGTCTTTCACGGTGAGTCGGGGATGTGGATTGCAGAAGTGCCCTCTCTTCCCGGGTGCGTCAGCCAAGGCAGCACGCGCGAAGAGGCGATCGCCAACATTCGCGAAGCGATCGACCTACATCTCGAAACCCTGAAAGCTCACCAACAACCGATCCCACCGGACACGCTGGATGCGGTCTTGATTGCGGTTTGAGCCATCTCCCGCGCATCTCTGGTCAGGAGTGCCTGAAGGCCCTGCAGAAGGTCGGTTTTGCGCTCGATCGCCAGCGTGGATCTCACATGTCGATCGTGCGTGAGGATCCCTTTAAGGCGTTGACCATTCCGAACCACCGCGAGTTGGATGCGGGCATGCTTCGCGCAATCATCCGAGCCGCCGGTTTGACGGTAGAGGAGTTTCGCGATCTCCTTTAGCTCTCGGAGCAATGCCCCGCGGCACGTCGTAGAATAGAGCCGCGCCATGCCCATCGTCACCTACGAAACGCCATTTGCGATCAGCCGAGACTTCGAGCCGAAAGGTGACCAAGCCCAAGCGATCGAGCAACTCCTTGAAGGGCTCGACTCGGGCTACCGATTCCAAACCCTCCTGGGCGCAACCGGAACCGGCAAGACGTTCACGATGGCGAGCGTGATTGCGCGCTCTCAGCGCCCCGCGCTGATCATTGCTCACAACAAGACCCTGGCCGCCCAGCTGTGCCAAGAGTTCCGAGCGTTCTTCCCCGACAACGCGGTCCAGTATTTCATCAGCTACTACGACTACTACCAGCCGGAAGCCTACGTCCCCCAGAACGACCTCTACATCGAGAAAGACTCGAGCGTGAACGAGGAGATCGAGCGCCTGCGCCACGCCGCCACCCAGACCCTCCTCGAGCGCAGGGACGTCGTGGTCGTCGCCAGCGTGTCGTGCATCTACGGCCTCGGCTCACCGACCGAATATGCGGAAGCGGTCATCACGTTCGAGACGGGCATGGAGTTCGACCTCAGCGAAGCGCTGAAGAAGCTCACTCAGATGCAGTTCGCCCGCAACGAGATTCAGCTCGAGAGGGGCACGTTCCGCGTGCGCGGCGATACGCTCGAGATCCAGCCGAAAGACGAAGAGATCGTCACCCGCGTCGAGTTTTTCGGAGATACCGTGGAGCGCATCCGGCTGTTCGATCCGCTCACCGGCGAGGTTCTCGACGAGCCGAGCAAGATCTCGATCTTCCCGGCCACGCACTACGTGACTCCGTGGGAGAAGCTTGACGCGGTCTTGGAGCAAATCGTCGAAGAGCGCGATCGACAAGTGGCGCAGTTCGAATCTCAGGGAAAGCTGCTCGAAGCCCAGCGGCTCAAGCAACGCACCGACTTCGACATCGAGATGATGCGGGAAGTCGGCTTCTGCAGCGGTATCGAGAACTACTCGCGCTACTTCGACGGACGCGAACCGGGTGAACCGCCCTTCACGCTTCTCGACTTCTTGCCGAGCGACGCCATCGTCTTCGTCGACGAGTCGCACGTCACGCTGCCCCAGGTTCGCGCGATGTTCAACGGCGACCAGCAACGCAAGTCCGTGCTCGTCGACTACGGCTTCCGCCTGCCTTCGGCACTCGACAACCGACCGCTCAAGTTCGAGGAGTTCCTCAACCGCGTGCCGCAGGTCATCTTCGTTTCGGCGACGCCGGGGCCCTTCGAGAACGAGAACCAGAGCCAAGTCGTCCAGCAGATCATTCGCCCGACTTACATCGTCGACCCGGAAGTCGACATCCGCCCGACCACGGGTCAGATCGACGACCTCATTCACGAGATCCAAGAGCGAGTGGCGCGAGGCGAGCGAACGCTGGTCACGACGCTCACGAAGCGCATGGCCGAGGACCTCACCGGCTATCTGAAGGACCTCAACGTCAAGGTCAACTACATCCACTCGAACGTCCACTCGTTGGAACGACCCGAGATTCTCCGCGACCTGCGGCTTGGCGTGTATGACGTCGTCGTCGGTGTCAACCTGCTCCGAGAAGGTTTGGACCTCCCCGAAGTCACCCTCGTGGCGATTCTCGACGCCGATAAAGAGGGCTTCCTCCGCAGTGAGACATCGTTGATCCAGACCATCGGCCGCGCCGCCCGAAACGTCCAAGGCAAGGTCATCCTGTATGCGGACACGATGACAGGATCGATGCAGCGGGCGATCGATGAGACGAACCGACGTCGTGAGGTCCAGCTCGCCTACAACCGCGAACATGGTGTCGAGCCCACGACGATCGCCAAGGCCGTCCGCGAGACCGTGCGGTCGTACGATGCCGTCGCCGAAGTTGTGTCCCAATACAATGCAGACCTCGCGAGCCGCGGCGACCTCCGAGTCGAGGACATCCCGATGCTCATCGGGGCCCTCGAGCAGGAGATGAAGGACCTCGCCAAGGCGATGGAGTTCGAGAAGGCCGCCCAAAAGCGCGATGAGATTGTCGACCTGCGCAAGCTGATGGGCGTTACGGACGGGAAGATTGGCGTGTCCTCACGCCGCCGCGTCCGCCGGCATCGGGTTTGATTTGCTCGGGTTGGTTCGGGTTGGTTCGGTTGGCCCGGACTGGAAAAGCCACGAAGCCGGGGGGACGTACCTGCGCCTTCCGTAGGTCGTTCCTCGCTACGCTTATCTTCGCTCGGCGAGGTCAGCAGCTCATCAATAGTTGCCTCGAGACTCTCTGCGCACCATCAGCAAACCAAGAATCGCAAACAAGGTGTTCTCTTCACTGATCTGATCCACCACCTCGACCCCGAACAGGACACCGCGCTCCCGGTCTGCGTCGCGCCACGCATCGTGCAGCTTCAAGATGAGCCGTCCGCTTAAGTCATGGGCGCGGTTCTGAAACCCGTCGCAAGGCAACAGACGAAACCGGTGGGGTGCGGGACTCACATCCTCGGGCAGGCGATGCTCGTGGAACCAGTACGCTGCGACAGGCTTCGATGTCCCCGGCGCAAAGATCTCAAGTAATGGACTCTTCCGGAAAATGAAGTTAGCGGTCGGGGATTGATAGACGGGAATCAGGCGTGTATGCAACTTGGTCGCACCCTCGGGTCCAGACACCTCGGCAGTCGGATTACCGATCCCTCGGAAGACCCGAGCCAACTCGACACCTTCTCGCATCACTCCAGCGGAGGGGAAGATCGAAGCCGGTGTCGACCCGATGATGACTTCAAGATCGAAGTGCGGATCAGGTGGCGCGGGGTCGGAGAACGGCTTTTCTATTGGCATAGAAGTCTCAAGGGCACCCGGCGAGCAACGCTGAAACCGAACCCAGCCCCGGCAGGTACATCGAAGGATCGAGCTCGGCAAGCGGCTCCAACACAAAACGCCGCTCGGGGGTGCGCGGGTGGGGTACTTCCAGCCTTCCGGACGATCGAAAAGCGACCCGCCCGTAGGTGAGCAAATCGAGATCGATCTCGCGGGGGCCATATCGGACCGAGGGGGTTCGTCCGACTTCGAGCTCGATGGCCTTCAGCCTGGCGAGCAACGCCAAAGGGCCCAGATCGGTGAATCCGATCGCCGCCCCGTTCAAGTAGGCGGGCTGGTCGGTGACGTACATCGGTGCGGTTTCGATGAGCGAACTCACGCGCAACTCCGCCACCACGTCACGCAAGAGCGTGAGTGCCGATTCGATATGGGCCCGACGATCCCCCATGTTGCTGCCCAACCCGATTGCAACCTGCGCCATGCGGCCTAGGTTTACCGCATCGAAGGGGTACAACCTAAGCCATGCGCCTCCCCGTTGAAGAACTCACGCCCCGCCAGATCGTGGCCGAACTCGACAAGTACATCGTCGGTCAGGCTGCCGCCAAGCGGGCCGTCGCCGTGGCGCTCCGAAATCGTTACCGCCGGCAGCAGGTTGCGCCCGCCGAGCGTGACGACATCTTGCCCAAGAACATCCTGATGATTGGCCCGACCGGCGTCGGAAAAACCGAGATCGCCCGCCGGCTTGCCCAGCTTGCCCGGGCGCCGTTCGTCAAGGTGGAAGCGACGAAGTTCACCGAAGTCGGCTACGTGGGCCGGGACGTCGAGTCGATCATCCGAGAGTTGGTGGCCAATGCCGTGCGCTTGGTCGAACGCGAGCGGGCCGAGACGGTCCAGCACGAGGCCGAAGTGCGCGCCGAGGAACGGCTGCTCGACCTGCTCGAGTCCGGACACATCGAGCGTGAGCCCGCGCCGAGCTTCACCGACAACCTGTTCCGCCAGGCGCTGGAGGCCTTTGGCGGAACCGTACCCACCCCCACCCCGACGGAGCCACAACCCGAAGCCGAAGAGGAAGTCGAGGCCTACGACCCCGAGAAGTATGAGCGGGAGCGGCAAGAGAAGCGCGAGGCCTTACGCACACAACTGCGAGCCGGTGAACTCGACAAGGAGTATGTGGAGGTCGATACCGAGGAGCCGAATCAGCCGTTCGTGCAGGTGTTTTCGGCCCAAGGCATGGAGGAGATGGGGTTGGACAGCGTCGGCGGCTTTGGAACCCGCACCGTTACCCGGAGGATTACCGTCGCGGATGCGCGCCCACTCTTGATCGAACTTGAAGCGCAGACGATGATCGACAAGGGCAGCATCCACCGTGAGGCAATCGAACGCGCCGAGCAGACCGGCATCGTGTTCCTGGATGAAATCGATAAGGTCGCGATCAAGAGCCAAGGGTCCGGGCCTGACGTGTCACGGGAAGGAGTCCAGCGCGACCTGTTGCCGATCATCGAGGGTTCGACGGTCCCCACCAAGTTCGGCCCCGCACGAACAGACCACATTCTGTTCATCGCCGCCGGAGCATTCCACATGGCGAGCCCAAGCGACCTCATCCCCGAACTTCAAGGGCGCCTCCCGATCAGGGTAACGCTCGACGATCTCGGCGAGTCGGACTTCCGACGCATCCTGCGCGAGCCGCGCAATGCCCTCACCAAGCAGTACGAGAAACTGCTGGCGACCGAAGGGGTGAAGCTGAACTTCAGCGAAGGGGCGCTCGATGTCATCGCCTACTGCGCCGCCGAGGTGAACAAGAAGACCGAGAACATTGGAGCTCGGCGGCTGCATACGATCATGGAGCGGCTGCTCGAAGATCTGCTGTTCGATGCCCCAGAGTGCGGCGAGATGACCGTGAATATCGACGACGAGACCGTCCGCTCGAAGATTCTTGTCCTAGTGAAGAATCTGGAAGAGAACCGATATATACTGTAAGGATAGCCAGGGGCCCCGCTTAGGGTTGCTATGGAAAGCAACAACAGGCCATGGAAATTGGGTGGATTAAACGTGGTTTCGCAGCCGGTGTGATGCTGAGTCTGGGTGGACTCAGCATTGCTGGCTTCAATCCTTCTGAGAAGGAGCGTATTCTCGCGTATTGGAACGAGCCGGGCCGCTACGAGGCTCGCCAGCCCGAAAGCCTCAAGCAACCGTGGGCCGTGCGCTACACGCCGGAGGGCAGTCTGTGGCTCTGGGCCTACAACAATAAGCGCGGCTACGGCAAAATTTTCGTCGTCCCCGCTCCTCGCAACGAGCGGGAGAAGCAGTGGGAAGACTGGATCGAGGCGAAGATCGCCTACGACAAGTGGCTGGCGACGCGGGCCGCCAACGCGGCCAACGCGGAACTGGGTCTGAAGCCCGAGGCCATTGGCCCGGAGCCGAATCTGCCGGGGCCGATCCCGGAGACCCTGCGGATGATGGTCGGCGATGCTCCGGAGTTCGTCCTTGCCGTGCAGCCCAAGCAGCATGACGTCGTGTTCCACGATGGCGTGAAGATTTCGCTGGTGGACAACCCAGCGATGAAACACCGCTACCCCTACTACCGGGCCGCCGAGGGCGTCATGCATGGCGGGACCCCCCTCAGCCGCATGCCCGAGAAGGACATCGACGAGCTGTTTAGAGCGGCGGGAATCACGCCCAGCGCACGGAAGGTGATGAATGCCGTTTCGCGCCTGGAAGGTGGCTTCGATTCGGTGAACACCTACGACACCGGCTACGTCTCCGTCGGGTTCATCCAGTTCGCCTGTTTATCGCGTGGTGCCGGTTCCCTCGGAGCGGTCTTGCTTCGTCAGAAGGCAGCAGATGCGGACGCCTTCGAAGCGGATTTTCGAAGTTTTGGTCTCGACGTCAAAGAAGACGGCACGCTCGTGGTGCTCAATCTCGAGGATGGCCAAGAGACCGAGGGCTTCTTCGCCGCGAAGCAGATCATCAAGGACAAGCGCCTGATCGCGGTGTTTCAGCGAGCGGGCCGCCTCAGCAAGCCGTTCAAGATCGCTCAGCTTCAGGAAGCGAAGGCTCAATACTTTCCCGACGAGGAGCAGTTCCCGCTCAAACTCGGCGGACAAACGGTCAATGTGCGCGTGGCCGATCTCGTTCGCTCGGAGGCTGGGCTCGCCACGGTTATGGACCGCAAGGTGAATCTGGGCAAGATCACGCCTCTCCCGACGGTTGCCCAATCCGTGGTCGATCAGTACGGCATCAAGTCGCTCGACCAACTGGCGAAGTACGAGCGCGAGATTGTTGAAGGGGTGCGATTCCGCAAGGACTACTTGCAGGATAGCTCGCTGAGTCAGCCCGCCGCGGTTCCCGCCGCTCCTCGGAACAAGCCCGCACCGAGCCGCAAGACGACCCGTAAGGGACGCGGCAACTAGGCGCCGTCGCGCGAGCTGTTCGGCCCCTTGATCGACTCGCCGAGCACGAGCATCAGCCCGAGCATCTGCAGCGCGATGCCCACGTAGTTCGCCAGGTCGGAGCGGCCGTCGATGTCCGCGATCTGTTTCTCGAGACTCTCGACTTCTGCCTTCTGCGATCGGATCGTCGCAACGGTCTTTTCTCGGAGTTCTTTCAACGTGGGCAGGAACGCCAGCTCCCAATCCAGCCACGTGTCGGTAGTGGTCTCGATTTCCGAGACTTCTCGGATCTTCCGGAGCCGCTTGCCAAGCTCCGTCTTGCCTTCGAAATCGGAGTCTATGGCATCGACTTCCTTAATGATTGCATCCACCTTGGCAGGGTCCTTCTCGGCCTGAGCCCGCTGGACAATCTCTCGGATCTTCATCAGGGCGTCGATCTCGTCGCCCATCTCGTTCGTCTCCGTCTCCAACACGTCGATGGCCGGCACGTTGCTGGCGGCACCGTACGCCTTCGATAGATAGGCTTCCAGCATGTACATCGCGTCATCGCGCGCGTCGCTGGCTCGCTCGGCGGGCATGTTCACGTATGCGAGGTGATGCAGCACCTTGTAGGTGTCAAACTTTGCCTCCGCCTGATACAGCATCGCTGACACCTCGAGGAGTCGGTCCTTGGCATACGTGTGCTTGCGCTGGAGCTCGATCTTGTCGTCGTTGAAGTTCGCGATGATCAAGGTGTTGACAACGACCGAGATGACGGATACCGCAAACCCCGAGACCAACCAGAAGCGATGAGGTAGATGCACGTTGCGCATCTTACCAATGAGTGCTTTGGTTACGGCGTCGGTTTCTTCAAGGAGACTCTCGTAATGCGCCTCCGGGCCATGTTGTCCACCCGCAAAATGCCGAGCGGTGTATCCACTTGGTCACCCACTTGCGGAACCCGTCCCAACGAATCGACGATGAGTTCCGCGAGGGTGTCGGTCGTCGGTTCGTCATCCGTCTCGATGCCCAGCTTGGAGACCAGCTCGTCGAAGCGTACACTGCCCCGGGCGACAATCCGTCCGCCTTCGTGAACCTCGATCGGCGGGCGCTCGCTCTCCAGCGAGTCCTCAAGCTCCCCAAACAGTTCCTCGACGACGTCCTCGAGGGTGATGAGGCCGCTGGTGCCACCGTACTCGTCCATGACCATGACGATCTGAGTGCGGTCATCGCGCATGCGGGTGATGATCCGGTCGAGTCCGAGGTTCTCGGGAACGATGATCGCGGGCCGGATGACCGTCTCCAATCCACGCTCTTCATCGCGCCCGATCAGCTTGAGCAGATCGTGAAGGTAGGCAACCCCAGCGATGTCGTCGATGTCGCCTCGGCAAACCGGAATCCGGCTGTGGGGAAGTGCGGCAAGCCGTTCCATCAGCACCTCCCTTGGGGTGTCGATATCCAGCCAGCCGATGTCCAGCCGGTGGATCATGATGTCCTTGGCGGTGAGGCCGTCCAGCTTCAGTGCTCGCGTAACCACATCCGCGTGCCCCTTTTCGAGGGTGCCAAGGCTGCCGCCCGCGCGGACCATCATCATCAGCTCGTCCTTTTCGTACACCTTCTCGGTGCTCTCGACATCGATGCCAAATGGGCGCAGCAGCAAGGCGGCCGACGTGCGCACGAGCCAAACGAGCGGGCTGACGATCCGTGAGAAGATCGATAGAGGGACAACCGTGAAATGAGCGATGCTCTCGGGGGCACGAAGCGCGACATACTTCGGCACCAGCTCGCCGACCACGACGATCACGTAGGTGATCAGCAGGTAGCTGATGACGATTGCTACCGCTGGAGGAACGCTCGAACCTAGCAGTGCGAGGATTTGGGCACTGAGGAAGGGCTCCGTGACGGATCCGAGGCCGATGCCGATCATCGTGATCGCGATCTGACTGCCCGCCACCATGCGGCTGACGTCCTGGATCGCGGCAAGTGCTTTCTGGGCGCGCTTGTTGCCCTTTTTAGCTTCTGCTGCCAGCTTGCTCTGGCGTGCTCCCACCAAGGCGTATTCCGAGGCGACGAAGAACACGCTCCCGAGAACCAGCAGAAAACTCACCAGCAAGACGACGGCGGGTTGATCCAAGTGACTCTGATTGTAGCTTATCGGTACGTAGCGACTTCTCGACTCAGCTGATCGCGCCACTTGCGCTAACGGTAGGGATCGGGTACTTCACTGTCCTCGTTCAGGGGAGATGCTAACTGTTGCACTGCGACTCTTGCCGCCGACGATCGCGCGGAGCGAGAGCGTGGGAGCCGTACGTGCGGAGGTTACGGTGCTTTCGTCCAAGAACTTGCCCCACTCCGAAAGTGACTTAAACCCAAGGCGTTCCGCTGTGAACGTGTTGGACCTCAGTTGCTCGGAGAACTTGGCTTCTAGGCTGCCGCCAACTTTGACTGGGAACCGGCTCTGGGTTGCCGCCTCACAGAGGAGAGCGACTCTCTGCTGGTCGAGAGATTGTCGTTCAAGGATCGTTCGGAAGTGCTTGGCCACGTCTTCTACGGCTTGCGCGCGCCGGCTTGAGGGGAGCTTTACCTTGTTGAAGGT
>JANJUB010000155.1 GCA_024710805.1 Fimbriimonadaceae bacterium
CTCGCGGAGAGGGGGAGTTTGGTGAAGTCCAATATCTCACCCGGACCGATGTCGATGTAGAACTCGCCGACCCCGCTATGCATCATGTCAAACGACCACGCGTCGACGCGCGCGACCTCCCACCCATGAGGAGTGGACAACGACTCCTCCTTAGGGGGTGGGGAAACCGAAAGGTCCTCGAACACGAACCCCGTTCGAACCGTGTGCTGGGCCATGGGAGCCATCCAGCCGAAGTTCCAAACCAGTGCGATCAGCTCGTTCTCGCCGTCGACCAAGAGGGGCGCAAGATCATACGTCTCGTAGAACCAGTGGCGGGCGTCGCCCCGCTGGGGGCCCATCCCTACAAGCTTTCCATTGCAGTACAGCTTGTAGCGGTTGTCGGCCGAAACTCGAATCTGGGAAGCCCCAGTAAGCCGACGCCGAAACGCGAACACCCCAAGGTCTTGCCGTGGGTCGTAGGCATAGGAAATCCACTTCGCGTTCCAAGCTTCGGCCATGCCGGATTATGGGCAAAGTAGACTCCATCCCGATGAGCCACCCCGATTTCTTGCCCACCGGCCGCCCCGTTGTCGGCGAGCGCCGCTCCTATGGTGAACTTCCGCCGGAGAAGCGGTTGGGCGTAGGTGTCGTTGGACTGCACGAGGGACACACCTTGTTGGTGGCTCTCCGCACGACCGGACTTTGCCGTGCGGTGGCGGGTTGTGATCTCAGCGAGGACAAGCGTGGTGCGGCGGCCGAGTCCACATCTGGGCTCTTCGTCACCGATGACTATGATCAACTTTTAGGCCGTGAAGATGTAGATATCGTCGCGATTTATACGCCGGACTCGCTCCACGCCGATCAGATCGTCCGGGCGATGGATGCGGGCAAACACGTCATCTGCACGAAGCCGCTGATCAACGATCCTGCTGCGATACCTGCCCTCCTCGAGGTCGCGGAGCGAACCGGCAAGCGACTTCAGGTCGGTCAATCCACCCGGTTCTATGAGCCGTTCCAGCGGCAGCGAGAGCTCTTCGAGCAGGGCGTTTTTGGCGACGTCGAGGTTCTCGACGCCCACTACAACCACCGGATGGACTGGTATTACGAGAAGTCGCCGTGGACCGTGAGCGACACCCACTGGGCGTATCTCGGCCTCAGCCACCCCGTCGATCTCGTACGCTGGTATCTGGGCGACATCGAGGTAGTCCATGCGGTCGGTACGACCACTGCGCTCGGCGCGAAGTACGGCATGAAGACACCCGACGCCATCTCGGTGAATCTTCGGGCTGCAAGTGGGCGGATTGGTCGAGTTCTCGGCAACTATGGTTTCCACGAGCTGCCTCGAGCGCGCGCCCTGATCGAGTGCTTCCTCATGGGTGACCGGGGCACGAGTCTCGCGCGCTATCCCGACCTGCGATTCACCTACCACGACGACCGCGGGGTGGAGATCGAGGAGGACTTCCACCACGCGATGAGCGGTTACTACTTCCGCCACGAGCTCAAGGGGATGCACTATGGCGAGTTCGCGAACTACGCGGACAGCTTCGCGCGGGCGATCTTAGATGGGGCGCCGAACTCACCCGACCTGAAGGAAGGGCTCCAAACCGTGCTCGTCATGCGGGCAATCGTGGAGTCGCTGGAGTCGGGGCAGGTGATCTCGCCAAAAAGGCTGATTGGCTAGACGTAGGGCAGGGATGCCTTGTGCCCTGCCAAGCAGCTGAAAGTGGCAGGGCACAAGACATCCCTGCCCTACGTGGAGATTTCAATGCGCTTCTTTCCTCGGTAATCTAGCGCCATGCCCGACATCGCGTTCGATCGGTATTACCGCTACGATGAACTGTCCGCCTTGCTCAAGGCTTACGCCGACGAGTATCCGCACTTGGTCGAGGTCACCAGCATCGGCAAGAGCCACGAAGGGCGCGATATCTGGCTCGTCACCGTCACCGATCGGATGGCCGGGCGGCACGACGAGAAGCCCGCCTATTGGTGCGATGCGAACATCCACGCCACCGAAGTCAGCCCCGGCACAGCGGTGCTTTACCTGCTCAACCAACTCTGCACTCGCACCGACGAAACCACAAGGCGCGTCCTCGAAACCCGCACGTTTTATCTGGTTCCCCGCTTTAATCCCGATGGTGCGGAGTGGGCGCTGGAGAGCCCGCCGCGCGTGATCCGCAGCTCGACCCGGGCCTGGCCGTATGGCGAAGACGATCTCCACGGCCTCGAGCGCAAGGACATCGACGGCGACGGGCGCATTCTCAACATGCGCATCCCCGACCCGAACGGCCCGTGGAAGATCGCCGAAGAAGAGCCGCGCCTCCTCAAGCGCCGCGCTCCGGGCGAAACCGGCGGCCAGTACTACCGCGTGTTCGCTGAGGGCCTGTTCCACCACTTCGACGGCATGACCATGCGCGGCCGCAAGATCAAGGAAGGGCTCGACCTCAACCGAAACTTCCCCAATGCGTGGCGCCCCGAAACCGAGCAGCACGGGGCCGGCCCCTATCCGACCAGCGAGCCCGAGATCCGCACGATCGTGCAGGCGATCGTCGACCGCCCCAACATCTGCGGCGCGATCTCGTGCCACACCTTCAGCGGCGTCCATCTCCGTCCACCGAGCCGCTACCCGGATGATCAGCTGCCTCCCGAGGATCTGTGGGTCTATCAGACGTTCGGCGCGAAGGGCACCGAAATCACCGGCTATCCGGCGATCAGCAACTACCACGAGTTCCGGTACCACCCGAAGGAAGTCATCACCGGCGTCTTCGACGACTGGATGTACGAGCACCGTGGCGTCCCCGCATGGACGACGGAGATCTGGTCGCCCCAGCGCCAAGCCGGAATCACCGACTACAAGTACATCGATTGGTTCCGTGACCACCCGTTCGAGGACGACATCAAGCTGCTTCAGTGGTCGGACAAGGAACTTGACGGACTTGGCTACATCGACTGGTACGAGTTCGATCATCCCCAACTCGGTCCGGTCGAACTCGGCGGATGGGATGCCCACTACGCGTTCCGCAATCCGCCCCCCAAGTTCCTCGAGAAGGAAGTTTCGACGTTCGGTGACTGGGCGGTCTGGATGGCCCTGGCCTCGCCGAAGCTGGAGCTACGCGCCTGCCTGACCGAGCCGGTCGGGGAGGGCGCCTACCGCATCCGGTTCGCCGTTCAGAACACGGGCTACCTCCCGACGAACGTGACCAAACTCGCCGCCGAGAAGAAGCTCGTCCGAGGAGTTGTTGGTGAGATCACCCGTGCAGGCGAAGCCTTGGATGGTGCCGGCAATCCGGTGCCCGCATGGCTGCTCAGCGGTTCCCTGCGCCGAGAAGCCGGCCAACTCGCCGGATGGGACCATGTGACCGCGAGCGGCTTCGGCTGGCAGATGAACTCGACCGACGACGTCGCGGTGTTCGAGTGGGTCGTGGGGCCGGGCACGTATGAGCTGGTTGCCCGCCACGAACGCGCGGGGGTTGTGCGGGAGACAGTTACGGTGGGATGAGCGAGCCGTATCCGGCGCGCTGGCTGAGCGAGCAACTCGTCGCTCGGCTCAGTCCAGTCCTGGCTCCCCTCGGGTTCCAGTCTGGCAATGCGCTGGTTTGGGAAGGCGCGCCTCAAGAGACGGTGGTGACGGCTGCGTGGAAGCGTGCGGACGAGGAATTGACCGCTCGTTACGAGTTCTGGGGCGACCGTTTGTTGGTTAGCTTGAAGAGCCGCGGACACGAGCAATGGAGCGCAAGTGCCGTTGTGCACTTCAACGAGACCATCGCAGCCGCTGAGTCCATGATTGGAGAGAAGCTACAAAAATGAGCCACCTCGATCCTTCATCGGGTCGGGAGATCGTCGCCAAGTGGGTAGCCGCGCTTCTGAGCGCACACTTGGTGACCCTCGGTGTTCTCGGTCTCGTCTTCGGCATGGCTTTCACCCATCCGTTTCGCTTGCGGCGATTCGTGGAGGGCGAACAAGCCCTATATGCGTCAATGAGCTATGTGGCGGCAGGGAGTCTGATTCTCTGGCTCACCCACCGCTTTGAGAGCGCTGATTAGTTCGACTATGAGATAACCCCATGAAGCAGGCGATTCGATTAGCACTTGCATTGCTCGGGATCTACTTCATCGTGCGCGGTGGAATCGGCCTCGCAATCGGGACCCAGACCAACCTGTTCTCGCCACGCTACCGATTGTCGGATGAGCAAGCCAAGCTCTGGTCCGTCGGGTTTATCGTGTTTGGAGTGGGGTTGATTGTTGGCGTGAAGGCGGCGAAGAACAACTGAGCGCACCTTCCGTGCGATCGTCCAGGGGCGAAGCCCTACGCATCCTAGCCTGGACATCGGCCAGAAAGGTCGACGACCCGAAAACCGAACCCCAATCTACAGGCCTGTCCCCATAAACATGGACGCAGATCGGGCGACATCTATCTGACCTGAGCGACCGGTACCTTCAAACGTTGGATGTTTGCACACTGGTGCGACTCCAATAGGAGGCATTGAAATGAAAGCACTTCACCGCTCATCGCTGATGCTCGTCATCGCTTTGGCGGCCTCTGCACCTGTTGCGGCGCAAACGTTTCTTTCGACAGGCTTTGAAGATCCGATAACACTCGGTGACCTTAACGGTCAAGATGGTTGGATGGTGACCCCTAGCGAAGCGTCGGCAACCGTGCAAAACACCCGCGTCCGGACCGGACTGCAAGCCTTGGACATCGTCGATGCTGCTTCGTTTGGGCGAGCACAGAAGAACATCAGCAACGACGTCGTCCTTCCTCAGTTGTGGGGAAGCATGGCGATGTACGTCGACGACGCATGGAGACTGGATATCGAAGCCGATCGTTATGAGGCCCAAGCTCGAATCGAGGGGGACAATGGATTTGGCACATTCGGGATCGAGTTTGGCTTCGTGTTGGCGCCCGCTGGCGGATACGGTAACGTTCCGGGCGGCGCTTCGGCATTCTATCTCGAGATCGGCACGGAGTCCGCTTCGCTGGGTTCCGCTTACATGGTTGTCGACTACGCTTCGGTGGCGAACGCCTGGCATGTCTACGACATGCGGTACGACAACATGACCAATCAGGTGAGTCTGTTCGTGGACGGAATCCTGCAGGTTCAGGTGGGCGTAACAGATGACATCCTCAGCGTCAGCGGTGTTCAGCTCCAAAACCAGCGATGGGGCACGAGCCCTCAGAATAACGCATCGTTGTACTTCGACGATGTTTCCGTCTACGAAGCGGTTCCTGAGCCAGCGTCGATGCTCGCCTTGGTGGCCGGCATCGGTGCCTTGGTACTTCGAAAGCGTCGCTAACAGGGAGGAGCGATGCGTCTTCGCCCGCCGGGGACGCATCGCTCATCCGTCCCCACGAACCCAAGAGTGACTATCCCCCAGCCAAGTTCATCACCACCGCCCACTCGTCGGGCGTGACCGGCATCACGCTCAGTCGCTGGCCCTTGCGGACCACCAACATCTGCTCCAGCCCCGGTGTCTCCTTCAACTCCGCCAGCGAGATCACCCGCGGAAACTTCTCGATAAGCTTCACATCCCGCACAAACCAACGCGGGTTGTCTTTCGGGCTCTTCTCGTCGTAATAGTCGCTCGACGGATCCCACTGAGTCGGATCGGGATACGGCTCACTCACGATCTCCATCACCCCCACGATTCCGCTCGGTTTGTCGTTCGAGTGGTAGAAAAACGCAAGGTCGCCGATCTTCATTTCGTCGCGGATGAAGTTCCGCACGGTGTAGTTTCGGCATCCCTCCCACATGTTTACGCCGTCGCGGATCAGGTGATCGATACCGTAAGTGTCGGGCTCCGACTTCATCAGCCAATACGCCATGGCAGATTATGCGCTCAGACCTTGACCGTCTTCCAGCGGCCTTGCTTAAAGTAGATGATGCTGAGGACGCCCTGCACCGCCTGAGTCAGCGACATCGCGATCCACGCACCCACCGCGCCCATGCCGATTCCCCAGCCGAAGATCGCCGCCGAACTCGGCAACGCCAGCACATACGCCATCGGCACGCGCAGCATCCACATGCAGATGATCGTCAGCCACATCGGCCGCTTCGTGTCGCCGGCGCCCTGCATCGCACCGATCATCACCATCGCGTAGGCGAACATCACCTCGGTAACGCACAGCCACCGGATGAGCGAGGCCGCCTGATCGATGACCGCCTGCTTGTCGCCGAGCATAACCCCGGCGATGGCCTCGGCATAGATGAAGATCGGCACCGCGAGCACCATCGTGACGATCCCGGCGTGGTGGCCCGCCGTCCAAGCGAGCCGCTCGGCCCGATCGGGTTGCTTCATGCCCAAGCTCTGCCCGACAAGCGCGGAAGCCGCCATCGATAACCCGAACGACGGCATGAACATCATCGACTCGATCGCAAACGCCGCTCGCAACGCGGCAATCGCCGACTCGCCGTCCGGAACCCGAGTGAGCACCAGCTGAAAGGCAGTGAGCGAGCCAACCCGCAGCACCGACATGATCGCGGCGGGCACCGCGATGCGGATCACCCGAGTCACCCAGGCCCACTTCGGGATGCTGACATTCCACTGCCGTCCGAGCCGCGTGCGGCCCGCGAAGGCAAGATAGATGATCGCCGACACCCACGCGCTGACCGTCAAGGCGGTGGCGGCGCCGCTGAGCCCCATGCCCGCACCGGGTATCGGGAAGATCCCAACTTCGCGAGCGGGGAAGATCAGCACGAAGTTCAGGGCGATGTGCAGCAGAATCTGAAACCCCGAGATCACCATCGGACTGCGTGTGTCTCCCACGCCGCGCAGCGAACCGGCTAGGGCCTGGATCACAAAGATCGCTGGCAAACCGAGCGCGTAAATGCGGAAGAACTCCGCCATCTTCGGCACACTCTCGGTCGCGCTGGCGGGCAACAACTGGCTTGCAAACCAGGGCGCGAGCAACCAACACACGCCGCTGAGCAAGAACCCGCCGACGATGCTCAGCGAAAGCGACTGCCGCGTCGCCATCTTGTACTCCGCCGGATCTCCAGCTCCGTAGGCTCGGCTGACCAGCGCGGTTGCCGCTGTCGCGAGCGACATCGCGAACGAGAACATCAGGAACAGCACCGGCGTCATGCCGCCGTACGCGACGAGCGAGGCCTTGTCGAGATGCCCCACGAACCCACCGTCGAGAAGGCTGTTGACCACCTGGAGCGAGTTCAGCGCAACCGCCGGCCACGCGAGCGCCCACACCACGCGGTGCGAGCGCTCGTGTTTCGACACCTCGGGCGGGGCGGATTGGGTGGGCACAAGTGATGATACTCGTCGGGGGGATGGATGATTGCAGAACCAGCCCCGCGCAGAGACAACGCTGAAGAGGCAAGTATCCTCTCGAACATGTACCGAGTCCA
>JANJUB010000198.1 GCA_024710805.1 Fimbriimonadaceae bacterium
GCCGCGGTTTGAGAGAAGAATCTTCGGAATCGACTGTGGGGACATGCCAACCCCAAACATCTAGGGAGCCACAGCGGGCCGGCCCGTTGGGCCGCCACAGTGCAACTGTGGCGGGAAGGGAACCATTATGCTCGGAACTCCCCCTCTCCTCGAATGGCTTGTTTCGAGGGGAGGGGGCTGGGGGGTGGGGAGGTTCGTGGTAACCCTCTCCTCGCTTGCGGGGAGAGGGTCGGTGAGCGTAGCGAACCGGGGTGAGGGGTGCGTTCGAGGTCCACCCCACCCCCGGACCCCCTCCCCGCGGAGCGGAGAGGGGGAGTTTCGAACCTAAGGCAGCCAGCTCTTCTCGTAGCTCGACAACCGCTTCATGTATTGATCCCGCAGGCGCGTGAACTTCGACTCCAGCGCCACCGGGCGGCCGCCGACGAACACGCCCACCACGTTGGTCGTGAGTTCGAACGGGTCACCGTCGGTGATCACCAGATTGCCGAGTTTGCCGGGTTGGATCGAGCCCAGCCGGTCGCCCACGCCCAGAATCTCCGCCGACCAGAGGGTCAGCGCCTTGATCGCGTCTTCGGGGCTGAGCCCGTAGGCGCACGACTGGCCCACCCGCACGGGCAGGTTGAACGACCCCGAGTTGTCTTCCGACATGAACGCGAACTTCACGCCCGCCTTCGCCAGCAGGTGCGGCAAGGCAAAGGTCGTGTCGTACGGATCCCAATCGTTGGCCGGGCTGTTCGACGACAGCGTGCTGCGTCCCGCAGGCTGGATGATCACCGGGATGTTCTCCTTCTTGAGAAGCTCCGCTTCCTTCCACGCATCGGCCGCGCCGGCAAGCACGACCTTGAGGTTGTACTTCTTGGCAAAGGCCACCGCGGCCCGGATCGATGCGGCGCTCCGCACGCGGAGCAGCACCGGCGCCTTGCCCGTCACGTACGGGATCATCGCCTCCATGCCGAGGTCGACCTTGTCCTTCTTCGCGGCGTAGTCGGTGGCCCGCTTGAAGAACGCGTCCAAATCGGAAGCTGAACCTCCACCCTGGCCCCCGCCACCACCTTGGCCACCCTGCAGGTCCTGGCTGTGGTCATGGCCATCGTGATCGTCGTGGTTATGCTGTTGGCCCTGGATTGGCGGGTTGTACTCGCCTCCCAGCAACTGCTCGAAGGTGCAGCAAGCGAGACTCGCGTCGAACGAGAAGCCGGTGCCCGCGCCCGGGAAGTTGACTACCAAGAACGTCTGATTCAGCGACTTGTGCTCGCCCGTCCACCCGAAGGTGTTGACCAGCGAAGCCTGCCCGGACACGGTGCCGCCCGTCGGACGCGATAGCGTCGACAGGATGCCGCCCATTCGCGCCACCGGGAAGTGCTCGCTCTGAACCTGGATGGCCGTTTGGGCGATCAGGTCAGCCTGGAACGCACCCAACTCGGCGTTGTCGTTCATCTGGCCGATCGGCGAGACTTCGGAGAGGCCCATCGACGTTCCTGCGTCGATGAATCCCGGATAGACGTGCATCCCGTTGGCATTGACGCGGGTTGCCCCGCTGGGAATCGCGATCCCCTTGCCGACTGCGGCGATCTTGCCGTTCTCGACAATGACCGTTCCATCGGCAATCGCCGGCCCTGACACGGGGTGAACCGTTGCCCCAACAATCGCGTAGACCCGCGCTTCGGGGATGTTCAGCGGAGCCGTCTTCTTGTTCGCATCGAGCTTCGTCTTCAGCGTGCTGATCCGGTCGACGCCGAAAGCGTCGCGGCGCTGGAAGAAGACCTCGCCCTCAATGAGGGTCGTGTTAGCCCGCGCGTAAACGCTGAGCGGGTGGCCGTCCCAGATGACGATGTCGCCATCCTTACCGACTTCAAGGCTGCCCACGCGATGATCGATGCCCAGCTGCTTGGCAGGGTTGATCGTCAGCGTGGCCAGGGCCTGATCCTCGCTCAGGCCGCCGTAACGCATGGTCTTCGCGCCGTCGATGGCGATGCTCGGCATTCCGCTCACGCCGTCGGTGTTGATCGAGACGTTGACGCCCGCCGCCGTGCAGATCGCGGCGTTGTACGGAATCGCATCGTAGCCTTCGATCTTGAACGACCAGTTGTCCACGAACATCGACACGCCGACGCCCGCCTTGGCGAGTTCCGGAGCAATCTTGTACGCCTCCAGCGCGTGCTGCATGGCGCCGATCTTGAAGCCGAACTCCTGGCTCAGACGAACCATCATGAGCATCTCGTCGGCGCGGTAGCTGTGGCACTGAACCCAGATCTTGCCGCGGAGGATGTCGGCGAGGGTTTCCAGCCGGAGATCCTTGCGAGGTGGATCGCCCTTCTTGCCACCCTTCTCGTAAGCCTCCCACTCCGCTATGTAAGCCTTGGCCTCGGTGAAGCCGCGGCGGTACACCGCTTGGACGCCCATTCGGGTGCGCGGGAAGCGATTGCTGGTGGTGGAACCCGAGCGCGTAACGTTCTCGCCCAGCGCGAACTTGATCATGCGCGGCGCATCGGCAATCGGCATCTCTTCGACCGGGCGTTGATACTTGAACTTGATGACCGTGCTCTGGCCGCCGACCGCGTTGGCGCTGCCATGCAGGGCCATGCCGGTGGTCTCGCCGCCGGCCAGCGCCTGCCACACATTCTTGGTGCTGGAATCCAGCACGTCGAAGATGCGCACGTCGGCGGTGATGCTGTCGCTGCCTTCGTTGGTGGCGAGAATTCCGCGGTGGACATGGCCGTCGACGATGCCCGGCGTGATCACCTTGCCGGTCGCGTCGATCACTTGGACGCCGGCAGGCGCGCCGACGTTGGCCCCGATTGCGGTGATCTTGCCGTTTCGGACGAGGATGTCGCCGCGCTCGATCGTGCCTTTGGTGACCGTGAGGATCCGTCCGCCACGAATGAGGACATCGCCGCCGGTCTTGATCGTGGGTCGGCGCATCGCCTCGGTCTCAAAGGGGAGCGTTTGGGTTACGCCGGTGGCCGCTCCGACCAGCACCAGCGCCATCAGCGTCAATCGTCGCTTCACTTCGTCACCTCAGTCTTCGTTCCGTTCACCACAATCCACTTCACCTTAGAATCTGCCTTCGCGAAGTCGCCGGTCATCACAACCAGATTGGCGACCTTCCCGGCGGCGAGGGCTCCGGCCTCCGTCAGGCCGAAGATCTCTGCCGGCGTAACCGTCATCGCGCGAAGGGCATCTTCTCGCTTCACGCCCAGGGTGATCAGCGCCCGAACGTTGTCCAGGTACTTCGCCATGCCGTCGCTCTCCGAGCTGAAAGCCACCGGAACCCCTGCCTCGATCATCTTGACGATGTTCTGAGAGCGGACCCTCCAGTTCTCGCGACGCTCTTCCAGCACTTCCTTGGGCGGTCCATCGTTGGCGGGAGTCACGCCGGGCTCGACGCCCGTTGAGATGCCCGCGAGCACGGGAATTTTCGCCTTGGCCAACTGCTCCGCGCGCTTCTGCCCTTCTCGTCCGCTGGCGATGATCACCTTAAATCCGAACTCTTCACCCAGGCGCAGCGCCCGGAGAATCTCCACATCGGTGTCGGCGAACACGACCGCCGGCTGCTGACCCTTGAGCAGCGGCACTAGCGCATCGAGATCGGCGTCTTTAGTTGGGTTCGCCAGTTGGGACTGGCGCTGGGCATCGTAGAGGGTCTGCCGCAGGAGAGAAATCACGCCCATCAGGCTGCCCGGGAAGCCCTGTCCGGAACCGGAGCGGAAGGAGATCTCCATGCCGAACTCCTTGCCGGTGAGCTTGTCGCCTTCGACGATCGGGGCGACCGCCCCGCTGCCCCGCACGGTGGCGCCGCCCGGGAAGAACGCGGCCATCGTGATGCCGTTGACCCGCGCATCACCCACATACGCCGAGAAGTTGAGCGAGTCGACCGCCTTGACTTGGGCGCGAATCCCCTTCCTGTTGCCGGGCCACATGGTCGCCGGAGCGGTAAGCGTGGCCGGAGGCGGTGTCGCCGCAGCCGGTGCATCCGGGAGCTTCAGCCCCCGCGTCGTATAGGCATCGATGAAACCCGGATAGACCGTCATGCCCGTAGCATCGACCGACTCCGTTCCCGCCGGCGCGTTGACGGATTCGCCAAGCGCCTCGATCCGATCTCCTTTGACGTAGACGGACCCTTTCTCGATCACCTTGCCATCGCCCAGTTCAATCCGGGCGTTGATGATAACAAAGTCAGCGTGGGCGAGCGATGCCACCGCAAAGGCCATCATCAAGCCTGCGGTGCGCACCCACCGTGTGCGTAAACCCTTCATTCGTGAGAACCCCTCAAGCGCAGATGCGCCTAACCGCGTTTCTACCGGATTATCTGCGCTCTGTGTTCCACGCCAGGTCTTGGGCGGTGTAGTCCTCGTAACCGATGGTCGCGTAGAGTTCTTGACGCGTGCGCATCCGATCCATCCACGCAGCCTGAGTTCCAGTGGCGAGGAGGTTAGCATAGAACTCCTCGATGGCTTTGAGCATCACCCGCAGCGCCGTCACCGGGAAGATCACCATCTGGTATCCGAGTTCTTCGAAGCGCTTTGCCGTGATCAGGGGCGTCTTGCCGAACTCGGTCATATTCGCGAGCAACGGAACGTCGATACCTTTGCGGAAAGCCTCAAACTCTCCCTCGTTGATGAGCCCTTCCGGGAAGATGGCGTCGGCCCCCGCATCGACGTACCCCTTGGCGCGCTCGATTGCGGCGTCGAGTCCCTCGACGCCACGCGCGTCCGTGCGGGCGATGATCACAAACTCCGAGTTGCGTTTGGCGTCCGCCGCCGCACGAAGCTTGCCCGCCATTTGCTCGGCGGGGATCACGTCTTTGCCGTCGAGGTGGCCGCATCGCTTGGGACTCACCTGATCTTCCAAGTGGATCCCGGCCAACCCGGCGCGCTCCATTTCGATTACGGTGCGCACCACGTTCCACGCTTCGCCGAAACCGGTGTCGGCGTCGCAGATGATGGGCACCGGGGCCGCTTGGCACGCCTGAGCCGCTGCGCCGGACATCTCGTTCAGCGTGGTCAGCGCGATATCGGGCACGCCCAGCAAGTTGTTCGTGATCGCGCCTCCACTCAGATACACGGCCTTGGCCCCCTGCCGATAGGCCGCCCTCGCCGAGAGTGCGCTGAACGCCCCCGGCATCACGACGATACCCTCGGCCATGAGGCGCCGAAGCTCGGCACCAGGGTTTGCAGAAGGGGCTTGGATCATGGGTTTAGGATAGCCCAGCGGCGGTTCGGTACACTCGCACCGATGCTGGCGCGCTCGCTCATCCTTCGCACTTCGGCAATGAAGCCGGTCGAGAAGTTGGTCCGCAACTCCTTCATGTTCCGCGGGCTGGTGAAGCGATTCATCGCCGGGGACAACCTCGATCAGGCGCTCGTCGTCGCCGAGGACTTGGTCGCTCGCGGTTTTCACACGTCGCTCGACTATTTGGGCGAGAACACCAAGACCGAAGCCGAAGCCCTCGCCGCCAAAGCCACCTATATTCAGATGCTGCAGCGCATCGCCGCTAGCCCCTGCGCCCCGCGGACGAACATCTCGATCAAGCTCACTCAGTGCGGCCTCGATCTAGGCGACGATTACGCGATCGATAACTACCGAGAAGTGTTGCGCGAGGCAGAAAAGCTCGGCAACTTCGTCCGGGTGGATATGGAGGCTTCGGAGTACACCGAGCGGACCATTCAGATCATGGGCCGAGTGTGGGAAGACCATAAGAATACAGGAACAGTCCTCCAAACCTATCTGTATCGCACGCCCGACGACGTGGAGTTGATGATCCGATTGGGGATGCGAACTCGCTTGGTCAAGGGTGCCTATCTGGAGCCGGCGACCGTGGCCCACCCCGAAAAGTCAAAGGTGGACGATGCTTATATCACGCTCGGCAAGCGGATGCTCGAGGCCGCCAACTACCCGGCCTTCGCCACCCAAGACGAGAAGATCATCTCGGCACTGACCGTGCACGCTCAGGAGAAAGGCATCTCGCAGGATAAGTTCGAGTTCCAGATGCTGTACGGCATCCGCCGAGATCTTCAAGATCGGCTGAAGGACCAGGGCTACAACGTCCGGGTTTACATCCCGTTCGGGGACATGTGGTACCCCTACTTCACTCGCCGGCTCGCCGAGCGCCCGGCGAATGCGCTGTTCATCGCGAAGTCACTTTTCAAGGGCTGAAAGGCGGACTCCCAGGCTACTCTAGCCCGAACACCAGGCGGGATTTGGACCCGGGAAAAACCTGATGTACCATGAAGTGGAGCGCAGACCGCGCACCGAGTCCGAGGATCATCATGCGTCACTTTCATTGGGTCGCCCTGGCGGCTGCTTCAGCCATTCTCGCCGGATGCCAGAGTCACGTCGAAACGACACCGATGGGCACTGCATCGGCCAGCCCCGTCGAAAACTACAAGGAACAGCGCATGCGCGAGGCAATGCGCGGGCTCGACTACTCCACCGGCCTCGTTAAGCTGAACGCAGACTCGGCGCAGATTGCGCGTCGCGGCACGCGTGAAGATGCCGCTCGCCTCGCCGCGGAAGCCAAAGCCACCTTCGAGACGAACGACTTCCCCGCTGCGATCGCTGCCTACACCAAGGCAGTCATCGTCGATCCAACCCGCGCCGAGACCTATCTTGGCCTCAGTGCGGCACTACTGCCCAAAGGTCGAGAGAAGGAAGCCGAAGCGGCTATTCGAACGGCTATCCTCCTTGCCCCGAAGTCGATCGATGCCCGGGTTGCCCTGGCCCGGCTCATCGACATGCGCGGCGAGTCGGCAACCACGATTGCCGCTTGGTATGAGGTCCTCGCATTGGATCCGAAGGTGGCCGAGGCCCATGGGCGCCTCGCAATCGGGCTCTACTACAAGGGTAACCAAGAAGAAGCCCAGCGTCACCTGCACGAATGCGAAGAACTCGGGGGCAGTGTGCCATCCCAGTTCAAAGACATGCTCCTGACCGAACTTCGATCGGAGGACCGACGATGATCCGCAAATCCACCCTCATCTTGTCCCTTTCGCTCAGCAGCCTCGCCCTGTCTCAAGACGTCCTGATCGGCCCCCCGATCAGGACCGACATCGGCCGTGGAACCTTTGCCGCGAATGAGACCAGCGCGGCCTCAGTCGGAGCCTGGGGACTCGACATCATCACCTCCTGGAACGACTGGAGCGAAAGTACGGCCTCGGAAGTCATCCGCTGCGGCGTCGGCCTCAGCAGCAACGGTGGGGCAACCTGGTCGGACTTCACACTCCGCCCGCCCTTAGCGAATCGATCCGGCGTCGAGGGCGACCCGTTTACCATCTACGACAACCGCACCGGCAATCTCTGGGCAGGAGCCATCAGCTTCGCCTCGAACGGTGGCGTCTACCTTGCCCGGAAGGACATCGGCGCGAACACATTTCAACCCTCGGTGATGGTGCAGGCCTCTGGCAGCGCGGACAAAGTGTGGGGCACGGCAGGGCCGATTCCCGGAAACCCCTCATCGACAAGACTGTACGTGGCCTACAACCTTGGCGTGGCTCGCTCAAATGACCTTGGGACCAGTTGGTTGCCGCCGGTGGCACTTGGATCAGGGTTAGGTTTTAACCCACGCGTCGGGCCTGAGGGCAACGTGTACGTGTCTTTTTGGGCCACGGGCACGAATGACTTCCGCGTGCGGCGCAGCACGGATGGTGGTGCATCTTATCTTGCTTCCCAAGTCCTCATGAGCCGAGTCGGCACCTGGGGCACGGGCGATTGCCCGATCATCCCGGGCAACTTCCGTGTGCCCGCGATGCCGTGCATTGCGGTCGATCCGGTCACGGGGACGGTGTACAGCATGTCGTTCGATTCGGGCAACTTGGTCGGTGCCAATCGAAATGCGGATCTTCACTTCCAAAAGTCGACGAACGGCGGCGCGACGTGGTCGAGCCCCGTCGCGTTGTTCCGCGATACTGGGCTATCTCGAGATCACTTCTGGCCGTGGATTGAAGTGGATCGTACGGGCCGTATCCACGTGCTGTACTTCAGCACAGAGGCGCTCAGCCAGAACGACAACGGAACCGCTTGCTGGGCAGACGCTTGGTATGCGTATAGCGATAACGGCGGAGCGACGTGGGGTCGAGAGCGGCTCACGCCGACGACGTTCAACATGATGAACGACGGCCTCAACCGATCGATGGCGTTTTACGGGGACTACCTGGGAGTTGCCCTTGGCGGGCAGCGGGCGTATCCTCACTACATCGCCAGCTGGCCCAATCTTGACCCGGACAACTACGTCAACGTCGTCATCAATCCGTATACGGTGCCAGCGACCATGACCGCGCACGTGGGCGCCTATGTGAGCGGAAACTCGGACTCGGCGTGTAAAATCGACAGCAACCGAATCGTCGTTCGCAATGTCCGGGCCGCGCAAGGCGTTCCCGCAGCCGGGGCGACCATGGACTTTGTCACCGGAGTCACTTCCCTGAACTCCATGGGAGTGGAAGTCGTTTCGTCGGTGGAGTCCATCACCCGGAGCGCACCGCTTGAGGAACAGATCGAACTGTTCAACGTCCAAACTCAGTCATGGGAGCTGGTTGGGGCGCGGACTCCGACCGCGGCAGATTCACCGTTTTCCGTATCCGTGGGGAGCAACCCGCAACGATTCTTCAACTCCGCCAATCGCATGGTGCGCGGACGGATATCGTGGCGTACGGTAGGAGCGGCCTCACCGGGAGTGTGGTACGGGCGCGTCGAGAAGTTCCATGTGGTAGCGCGCTGATCGATGATGCGGGCGTAGGGTAGCTTAATGGGCGGTGATTCAGCGCGGAATCGCCGCCCCAAGCAGCCATGAACGACCCGCGCTTTCGCCTCAACCCCGCACAAGCCGCCGAGTTGGTAGCCCAGTTCGGCACGCCGCTCTATGTGCTCGATGAGGCGACCCTGCGCACGACGATGCGCGCCTACCGAGCTTCCTTTGAAGGACGGTTGTCGTTCGCGGCCAAGGCCAATCCCGCCTCCGCGGTGCTGGCTATCGCCTATAGAGAGGGCTTCGGAATCGACGTGGCCAGCGAAGGCGAGCTCCGAGCCGCTCTTTACGGAGGCGTCCCTGCCGAGGCATGTACGATGCACGGCAACAACAAGTCGCTGGCCGAAATCCAGTTCGCATTGTCGGTGGGCATCGGTGAGATCGTCGCCGACAACTTCTCGGAATTAGATAAGTTTATAGGCCTAGACTTCAGCATGACGAGACTCTTGCTGAGACTCGCGCCGGGCGTTGACCCGATCACCCACGAGAAGATTTCAACCGGCCAGGAAGACACAAAGTTCGGATTCAGCATCTCGGGCGGCGACGCCGAGCGGGCGGTGAAGTACTGCCTGGATCGGGGCCTACCGCTGGTCGGGATTCACTGCCACGTCGGTTCGCAACTCCTAGAGCCCTCGGCCCAGATCGCGGGCGGCGAGGCGCTGGCCCGATTTGCCGTGGAGATGCTCACCAAGTACGGGTGGCGGTGCGAGTTGCTGAACGTGGGGGGCGGGCTCGGAGTTCGCTATATCCACGAGGAGCCCATGCCCATCGCCGACTACTGCGCGTCGATTGTAACTGCGGTTAAGCCGATCCTGGATGCTGCAGGGCTGGATCCGGTGCTCGCGCAGGAGCCGGGACGCTCGCTTGTGGCGGAGGCGGGAGTGACGCTGTACACCGTCGGCGCGGTGAAGCTCGCGGCCGGGCGGCGGTACGTCGTGGTCGATGGCGGGCTCGCCGAGAATCCGCGTCCCGCGCTGTATGGTGCGGAGTACGCAGTGGAGCGAGTGCTCTCACACTCTGATGTCAGCAATCTGCGGCCTGCAACCGAGTTGACCCCGGCCCCCAACCCCCTCCTCACTGGGGAAAGAATGGGGCTTCCGACGCGCCTCTCGGGCCGACACTGCGAAACCGACACCCTGATCGAGGACGTAGACCTCCCCGACGACATCCAACCCGGCGATGTCCTGCAAAAGCTCGCCACCGGAGCGTATAGCAGTAGCATGGCGAGCAACTACAACCGTTATCCGAGACCCGCCACCGTGCTCATCCGAACAACTGGGGATTTCGTCGTCATCCAACGCGCCGAGACCCATGACGAACTCCTTGCGCGTGAGCAGGTGCCCGCCGATCTCCTTCAAACTAAGGAGCGTTCATGAGCAGATCCCCGCTTGAAGTCGGCTTGTCAATCGTGGTGATCTTGCTCAGCATCGCGCTGCACGAATACGCTCACGCCAAAACGGCCGATGCCGCAGGCGACCCCACCCCACGCATGATGGGCCGCGTGACGCTGAACCCGCTCGCCCACCTCGATCCTCTGGGCACGCTGTTCATCTTCATCACGGTGCTCGTCGGCTTCGGCATCGGTTGGGGCAAGCCGGTCATGGTCATGCCGAACAAGATGCGCAACCCGCGGTGGGACCATTTCTTCTCGGTGCTCGCGGGGCCGATGACCAATCTGATGCTGGCCGGCATCTTCGCGATCCTCTTCCGGATCCTAAGCATGACCACGACCATGGCGTTGGATCTGGGCAACCTCGCCTACTCAGATCCGATTCCGCTCGCGCTGTTCCTGGGCGTGGTCATCAATGTTGGCCTGTTCTTCTTCAATCTGATCCCTATTGGCCCGCTTGACGGCCACTGGTTGGTCGGCGCGTTCTTGCCCGATCCGCAACGGTTGGCATGGTATAAGTTCAACCGCGGACCCGGCACGGTGATCTTGTTCATCCTGATCATCCTGAACTCGAACCCCGAACTGAGCATCCTCGGCCGAGTGCTGTGGCCCGCGGTGGGCCGGGTGGCCGGCTTCTTCCTAGGATTCTAAGACTTATGAGCAAACCACGCATCTTAAGCGGCATGCGCGCCAGTAACGAGCGCCTTCACCTCGGCAACTACGAGGGAGCGCTTCGCGTCTGGATCGAACTGCAGGACAAGTACGAGATGTTCTGCATGGTCGCCGACTGGCACTCGCTCACCACGCTCCGCGCGGGTCAGGCATTCGACGTTGGCAGGAACAGCCTCGAGATCGCCAAGGACTACGTCGCCGCTGGGCTCGACCCCGAGAAGTGCGCCATCTTCATTCAGTCCCACGTGCCCGAGCACGCGGAGTTGCACCTCGCTCTCAGCATGGTCGCCGGGCTCGGCAAGCTTGAGCGCGTACCGACCTTCAAAGAGAAGAAGGACGACCTTGGCGCCGAGCAGCAGGTGAGCTATGGCCTGCTCGGATATCCGGTGCTCCAAGCCGCTGACATCTTGCTTTACAAGCCCTACGGCGTCCCCGTCGGCAAGGACCAGGCACCGCACCTGGAAGTGTCACGAGAGATCGGGCGCTCGTTCAACTCGATGTTCGGCGTCGAGGTGTTCCCCGAGTTCGTCAACATCATCGACCAGGATGAGCTTCGCTCGAAGCTGCCGGGCCTCGATGCCGACGAAAACGGCGTGCTCCGCAAGATGAGCAAGTCGTACGACAACTGCATCTACCTGAGCGAAACGCCTGACGAGACCGCCAAGAAGATCAAGTCCGCGTTCACAACGCCGACCAAGCTCAAGAAGACCGACCCCGGCATCCCCGAGGGATGCGCGGTGTGTCAGTACTTGAAGGTCTACTCGCCCGACTGGCAGACCGCCTGGGACGAAGACCGCGCAGGAATCCGCGGTTGCATGCAGAGCAAGACCGAGTGCATTGAGGTCATCAACGAGTATCTCCGCCCGATGCGCGAGCGCCGCGCCGCGCTTGGAGATGATGAGATCCGCGAGATCCTCCGCGTGGGTGCTGAGAAGGCTCGCGAACGCGCGAAGATGACGATGGACGAAGTCCGCGCCGCGATGAAGCTGGCGTAGCGTCACGCTCTTCCACGGAGGGCGCAAGGTGCCTCTGGATTCCACGGAGGCGCCGGTTGGACTCTGGATTTCCACGGAGGGCGCAGGTTGGCTCGTACCAGCGCCTCAGGTCTCTCACGGAGGGCGCAGGTTGGCTCGTACCAGCGCCTAATGCATTCTCACGGAGGGCACAGGTTGATTCGTACCAGCGCCTAAGCATTCCACGGAGGGCGCAGGTTGGTTCGTACCAGCGCCTTCAATCGACGCGAAGAACGACATCCTGCAGATCGCACCCGATCGAGCCAAGGAACGGATAGTCGAAGAAGTTCTCTACCAACCCCGCGCGCACGGGGTTCATCGCCAGGTACGTCGCGTGATTCCGCCAGTCATCTCCGACCCGCATGACATGATCCCAGAAGCTCTGCTGCCAACTCGGCAGGCTGCGTGATTGGAGCCACTTACCCGTAAGAGTCCGGAATCTGTAGATCGCGCCGAGCAAGTCCGACTGCTCCTCGAGCCCCATGACCATGATGTGGCAATGGTCGGGCATGAAGACGTACACCGGGACAACGCATTGCTGTTCACGGACCGCGCGCTCCAAACGCTCAACCATGGCACCTACGACAACGGGCGACTGGAACACAGGCTGGCGCTTCTCGATGCACAAGTCAAAGCATGCGGTGCGCTCGCCGACATATCGATCACGTGGCAAACGGGTCGGCCGTTTGCGTTGCATGGTTCCTATTTTACAGACGGAGGCGCTGGTACGAACCAACCTGCGCCCTCCGTGAACTTCCCCGAATGCGGTGACACCACGAAGCGCGGGGGTTGGTTCGTACCCCTGCGTGCTTCACTCTACGACAAGCATGAGCTGCTCAAGAGGTGCCATCAGCCGCGAGTCGATCTCCTTGCCGAGCTGAGTTGGCTCCCACGAGTTGTCGAGATGATCGAGGAAGTAGCCCGTTGCCTCCTCGTGCGCGGACTCCACGGTCGCTCGGCTGAGCGCTCCGGTTGATTGGTATTCAGCGAAAACCGCCCTCGCTCTTTCGAGTTTGCCGATCTTCGGTTCCAGGTCGTCGATGGCAACCGCGAACTTGTCAATGACTCGGTTCATGGTCCCCTAGAATATCTGGTTCACGCATGCCGGCTAAGAACCCTTACTACGCGGCCCTTGCCCAACTCGGCGTCGCTCTTTGTGGATTGAGAACCGTTGCCCGGGCGTCGACAACTGGTGGTTGGATAAACGTGACCTGGGCTCGATGCCACATGATGATCTCTTCGAAAGGTGCAATTCCCTTGGAAGATCCTAGGATTTCCGCGTTCTCGTGTAGAGTAGATGAGATGAAACGCCTGCGCATGAGGGTCGCAGCGATTACGGGGGCACTTCTACTTGCCCTGGCTTCATGTGGCTCGCCTCCGCCAAGGTTGTCGTCAGTCGCAGTTTCTACGCCATCTCCTTTCTCAGCGCATGAATACGTGGCAACTACGAACGTAGCTCCTGGGCGTCAGGTGCTCGCTCGAATTTACGACATGAAGGGTCGCGATTATGGTCTCTATGAGGCGGACATTGCGGGAGGTCGACTTAAGCTCGCACTTCATGATCTACCCGCCGCTGACTACCTGGCGGAGTTTGAATCGTCGTCGTGCCTGCCGCTCAAGAGACATATACGCCTTGGTATTCCTGTCCCAACAACGCACCTTGAATTCATCTTCGGGGACATTGATCAAGACGGTCGCGTCACTAAGGATGACCTACACATTTTGAAACGGTGGAACGGCTGGAAGAGAGGAACGCCGCCTCGTGCTGTGGATTATGAGCGAGGCTTGCTACCTTCAGCTTCGGATTGGAACGCTGACGGAACGATCACTCAGTTGGAGGTTGACACTGCCACTCTTAACTTAGGGCGTTCAAAATGAACTCGTCAAATGACTCGATTCATGATCCCTACAGCAGATCCCTCAGTCGATGGGACTCCACGAACTGTGGGCGCATCTCGTCCTCGGTCGGCCCACCATACACGAGATACAACTCCTCGATCACCTTCAGAAGTCTCGCATCGATCTCTTTGGAGAGATGGGATAGTGAGCGGTCGAACTGTAATCCAAGCGTCTCACCATAAGCCTCACCGATCAACTCACGCATCACAGACTCGTCGGACGCTGGGCCTTCCAGGAGCTTATGCAATGCGGGCAACGCACCGACTTGTGGCTCCAGTTCCTTCAGCGCGACGCCCAATGACACGAGAAGCCTGCTGCCCAAGGTCGACATCCGCGGCCAGGCGACCCTGATATACTTCGCAATCACGTCCGCTTGATGGTATGAGTTGCCGCTCGCGCGGCCGAGTTCGGCGCACATCTCCTCGCCTTCCTCGCGAGTGAGGATGTCTTCGAGTTTGTAGTACGGACCCTGTTGGAGGTAGCACGTGAACTGCTGGTCCCGCCCGTCGTAAGTAATGGCGATACCGTGGCGCCTATCGCCGAACTGCACGACGTCTGGACGCAGAACCAGTTTCATGTCGTGCGCGATCAAGATCGGCGCGAGCCGCTGCGCGAAAATCTTGACCTGTTCCTCGATAGGAATCACCCATCCACCTCGATGTTGGTGCCACCAGACAAGCGCAGGCTCGCCAGTACGCAAGTCTCATTCTACGCT
>JANJUB010000003.1 GCA_024710805.1 Fimbriimonadaceae bacterium
TAGCATTGTGCGTTGGGCAGGCCCCTTGTAGTCGCCGGTTGGCTCGTACCGGCGTGGGCATTGCCACTCCGACAAGCCGAGCGAGGGCACGACGCATCCCTCACCCACAAAGAAGGCGACGACGGAACCACCATGCAACAAACTCCGTCAAGTCACACCTCGTCGTCGAAGAACGGTTCCAGATGGTGGTCGTAGTTGCCAGCTTCGATATCCGCCGCCATTTCAGCCGCGTACTGGCGCAGTTGGGGTTCAGGGTCGTGCTCAGCGGCGGATCTCAGCGCCTCGACTGCCCGGGCACGGAACTCCGGCTGCCACTCCACCACATGGAATAGCCCGTGGATCGCAGCGCGACGGCCAATGCGGCTCGGCGATTGCAGGCACCCCATGAGCACAGGGCCACCGACTTCGCCGGGTAGGTGCCCGCCCAAGACCACGCCGGCCTTAAATGTCGTTCGCGCAAAGTCGTCCTCAGCGGACCAGATCAAATCATGCATCGCCCGGATCGCAAGATCTTTCTCGTCTTGGGTGTGGCAAAAGCTCTCCAAGTCCTCGAACAGATCGAGCACGCACCATTGTGCCGAACGGCGGTGCGGGTGGCGACGGTCGTTCAGCACCGCGATCAGCGCCGGGGCAAAGATGCCCGCGCTGGCATGGGTCTCAATCTCGATGCGCGCGTCATTCGCGACGTCTCGGTCGGGGCAGAACAGCAGTCGCAGCAAGTCGCCGTAGCCGAGTTCGCGGATCTGTCCCGTAAAGCGTCCCTCGATCCCCAAGCACTCGGCCATGACCCGTTGCCGGCGGAACAGAGGCTCCGCGGCTTCGGCGAGAGTCGCTTTCATGGCGGGCAGGGAATCTCCGCGCACATCCAGCCAAAGCGCGTCACACCTCCCAAACACGCCATCGGGAGTGGTCGCGACGAGCACGTCGAACGTCTCGCCGCCCATCTCGACCTCGATTCGGCCCTTCCATTCGCTGGGCAACACGTGGTAAGCCCCGCTCACGGGGTGGGGTGGCCAGTGGAAGGGCACCCGGTGTCCGGGCTTGATGGCACGTGTACCCAACCGGTCGGCCGCAGCATCGATCGCCGCTTCGAGTTCCTTCACCAAGGCGTCGGCAGTCTCGGCCCCCATAAGCATTCAGTCTACACCGCTCGCTTAGCGGCGACCCACAGTTGGTCCCATTCCTCAGGGGTCAACTGGTTCAAGGGCCTTGCCGCCGTTCGCTCCATCGCTTGGAATCGCTCGGTGAAGCGATCCAGCATCTGCCGCAGCACATCCTCGGGCTCGATTTTCAGCCAGCGCGCGACATTGACGATCGTGAACAGCAGATCACCCATCTCGCTTTCGGCGGCGCCAGCGTCTCCGGCGGCCAGCGCCTCGCGGAGTTCGGCTTCCTCCTCGCGGAGCTTCTCCCATACCGCATCCAGGTCGGGCCACTCGAATCCAACACGCGCCGCGCGCTTGCTGATTTCGTAAGCGCGAAGCAGCGCGGGCATCGCCTTGGGCACGCCCGCGAGCAGGGACTGGGGTTGTTCGCCTTTCTCGTTTTGCTTGATTCGGTCCCAGTTGCGGAGGACGGTCTCGGCGTCGTCGGCATCGACATCGCCGAACACGTGCGGGTGGCGGCGGATCAGCTTGTCGACCACGGTCCGCGCCGCGTCTTGCGTCGTGAACGAATCGGACATCTGCCCGTGCATGACGGGCTGGAGCAGGAGGTCGCCGATTTCCTCGCGCAGGGCGATCGCGTCGCTTCGGTCGATCGCCTCGATCACCTCGTACGCCTCTTCAAGGAGGTGCCGCTTCAGCGATTCGTGGGTTTGGGCTTGGTCCCACGGGCACCCGCCCGGGCCTAGAAGCCGATCCACGAGGGTGATCAACTCCTCGATCGGCGAGGCGCGGATCACGAGGACTGCATCTTGAGTGAAGTCCCCCCAGGCTCCGAGTTCAACTCCCTCGATCTGCAGTGCCGTGGCCAGCGCATCGTCGGGTTCGACCAGGATCACCGGCCTCCGTTTGAGCGCCTCGCGCGCGGAATCGGGCCACAGTTCCGAGCGGGCGCCGATACGGAGGACAGTGGGCATGGCAGATGGTAGCACGGTCAAAGCAGCTTTCGGAACCAGGGCTTGGGTAGGAAGGTCGCTAACCAGCGCAGGTAGCTTTTCGCGCGGAAGGGAAGCCGCCGGATCGATTGGGCGTAAGCCTCCCGGCCGCCTTTAGGATCGCCATTGAGCGTGCGCACGGTGCCGAGCGCCGCCCAGTTGTGGGCCATTCCCCGGTCGAGCACCGCAACATCACGGAAGGCGTCTTGCCAAGGTTCCTTTCGCTGACGGTAAACAGGCTCGCGCGACACGATCCATTCACGAAGCTTCTGGTCGTCTCGCCAAATGCGTTCCAACTTGTGGCTGGCGTTTGCACCGTGAACCCGGTAGCGCGTCAGTGGCTCCGCAACGAACCCCGTCGCCCAACCTTCGCACACCCGGAGCCACATCTCCCAGTCGCCCGAGCCAAAGTACGACTCGTTGAATCCGCCCAGGTCGACCAGAATCTGCCGCCGGACCAGCGCCGCCGAAGCGATGATCTTGTTCTCGTAAAGCAGACCGGCGAGGATGTCACCGGTCTCGAACCGCGGAAAGGCGAAACCGAGTGGCGAACCAGGGATCACGTTGCCGTCGCCATCGATGAAGTCACCATCGGTGTGCACGATGCCGACGTGGGGATGCGCATCCATCACCTCGATCTGTCGAGCCAGTTTCTCGGGTCGCCAAACATCGTCGTCATTCAGGACCGCAACAAACTCGCCGGTCGCGGCGGCGAGCGCCACGTTGAGCGACCCGTACGTGCCGAGATTCTGCTCGTTGAAGATGCGGGTCATGGGGACCGCTCGTTCGCTCAGCCAGTCGCGGGTGCCGTCGGTCGAACCATCGTCGATCGCGATGATTTCGTAGTCGGTGAAGGTCTGGCTGGTGATGCTGGCCAGGGCCTCCGGCAGGTAGCGGAGGTGGTTGTAGCAGGTGAGGAGGATCGAAACGCGTGCCACGCTTAGAGCCGTCGGACCTCGACCTTCCAGTCAACGATGTCGAGATCCGGATCAGCGACATCGCCGTTCGGCTCGAGATCGAAGTAGCGCGCGTTGTCGTAGGTGCCGCTCGTGCGCAACGAGATCGTGATCGGGGTGTTGATCTCGCTCGGCAGGCGCCCATCGCCCAAGGCGTCCCAGTTCTTCGTGCCAGCACCACCCTGAGGAATCCGGTCGTTCGTCAAGATGTTGAACTGGAGCGATTGGTACGTCTCGGCGACCGCCGCACTCGGGGCGATCTGGGTCAGATCGATCTCAAACCTCAGCACCTTCCCGCCGGGCAACACGTCCACGTAGTTCACCGGTGCGCCCAGCGCGAAGTAATCGATCAGCAGTGCGTCCCGGAACCGGTAGAGCAGGTATCGAGGCGATTGGATGTTCGCCCAACTGACGAAGTGGGTGACCGTCCCCGCGACGAAGCCATTGCCCCACGGCGGCGCGATCACCGGGATCGGTCCCTGCTCAGGTGGGTTGGGGTCGGTCGAGGGGCGTAGCGCCACCATGTAGACATAGTTCTCGTTCACTTCACGTGCAAGCGTGATGGTGAACGCCAGGCGGGTACCGGCCGCGCCGACCGGCGTGTCGGGCAACTTCGCGCAACCGACGAGCGCCAGCAAAGGCAACAATCGCAGCAACTTCAAATCAGCCCCTCCGACAGGTACAGGATGCGGTGGCAGGATTCGCAAGTAACGACCCGGCCCTCGCGCGCGCTCTCGATGAGCTTTTCGGGTAAGTGGGTTCCGCAACATCCGCAGAACCCGTTTCGAACCACGTCCGCCATGCCGATTCCCGCCGCCTTCTGGCGGATGGCGTCGTAGCGGACGAGGAGCGGCTTCGGCACCTGAGCCAGCGCCGCCGGGCGTTCTTGCTGACGCTGCCGAAACGCGGCTTCCAACTGTTCCTTCTCTTGCATCACCGTCTTTTGATGGACGCTGAGGTCTTGCTTGAGCTTCGCTCGCTGGGCTTCGAGGTCGCCAACTTCCTTTTGGGTCGGCGGGATTGCCTCCCAGAGTTCGAGAAGGCGCTCGTCGATTTCGCCCCGCTGTCGTTTGAGGCTTGCGATCTCCTTCTCCAGGTTCCCCACTTCGCGCGCGTTCACCACCGAGCCGCCATAGATTTCCTTGTCGGTCTTCTGCAGCTTTGCATCGATCCCCTTTTGTTTCAGCTCAAGGTCGGACTGCTCACCTTGAAGAGCCCGCAGGCGCGCGCTGGATTCATCGAGTTGGGTCTGAACCTGCTGGAGCGATGCCTGAATCTTGCGCCCGGGGTCGAGGGCGGCGGCGCGGTTCTTGATCTCGGCGATGGCCACATCGATAAGGTGGAGCTGATGGAGGCGGCGCAAGTCGAGTGAAGACATATCTCATTATGGGCATCGCACCAAATGTCGGGTTAGCCGGCGGATTTGGAGTTCGGGCGATGTTCCGCTAAAGTAAAGGGATGAAGGGTCTGGTAGGTTCGGGGTTAGTGTTCTGCTTGGGTGCGGCGTGCGTCGTCCTACTGCTGTCGCCACCTTCGAACCGACTGCCTGAGCCAAGGGTCGGATATGATCAGCCGCTTGCGAACGCAATGTTCCGCTACCAGAAGCGCCTGAGCGAGGATGGGCAGCTGCCAGACAATGCGTGGATGCGGGCCAAGTCGGCTCGAGATGAGTTGATCCGTCACCAAGGTCAGAATCGCGGAGGAGTAGGCCCGGGGAGTTGGACCTTCCTCGGACCAACGAACGTGGGCGGACGCATCCGGGCGATCGCTATTCATCCCACCGTGCCGACGACGATGTGGATTGGCGCTACGAGCGGCGGCGTATGGAAGACCACCGACGGGGGCGCAACGTGGCAACCCATGGACGACTTCCTGCCGGGCATCGCGGTGAACTGCATGGTGCTCGACAAGTCGAACCCCAACGTGCTCTATGTCGGCACGGGCGAAGGGTTCTTCGAAACGGAGGAGGGAACGACCAACACCGCTTGCATCCGCGGAGCGGGCATCTTCAAGTCGACGGATGGCGGGTTGAACTGGACCCAAGTCGCTTCGACGGCTTAACCCGAACTTCTACTTCGTCAACCGTCTGGCGATCCATCCGACGAACTCCAACATTCTGCTTTGCGCGTCCAGCACCGGACTGTGGAGGTCGGTCGATGCAGGCATCAACTGGACGCAGGTCTACGCTGGCGAATGGATGTACGATGTCGACTTTCATCCGACCGATGGCAACCGAGCGGTTGCGGGCAGCCACCATGAGGGCGCCTTCTACAGCACCGACGGGGGCTTGACTTGGACGCGTTCACCAAGCATTTCCGCTCACCGAACGGAGTTGGTCTACTCGGCAAGCAACCCCTCGACGATCTATGCGACCGTCAGCGAGGGGGGCTCGATTCGTGTGTGGCGCAGCGCCGACGGCGGCCTCACCTACAGCCTGCGCGGAGCCAGTGCGATCAGCACCTACGAAGCCTATAACAGCGCGCTCTGGGTGAATCCGATGAACTCAAACAACATCCTTTATGGTGGGGTCTATCTTTATCGATCCACCGATGGCGGGGCGAGTCGGGGTCAGGCGTTCAGCAATATCCACCCCGACATCCACGAGTTCGTCTCGCATCCGCAATACGATGGCACCACGAACAAGACCGTGTTTGTGGGAACGGACGGCGGACTGTACCGGATCAACGATCCCGCTGGTACCAACAGCAATCTGTTCTTCTACCCAGGACTCGGGATTACTCAGTTCTACGGGGCGGCCATCAGCCCCCAAACGGGTCGGATCATGGGAGGCACCCAAGACAACGGCACTCGGCTCTATACCGGCAATATCAATAACTGGACTCAATCCGCTGGCGGAGATGGCGGCTATTCGGCGGTCGATCCGCTGGATTCAAACTACTTCTACGGCTGCGTCTATTGGGCGTATCAGTTCCGATCGACCAACGGCGGTACCACGTCGAACTACATCTACAACACGGCCAACCCGATCACCGATGCCGGCAATGCCGCGAACTCCAACTTCATCAACCACTTCGTGATCGATCAGAACAACCCGAATCGGATGCTCGTCGGCACAAAACGGCTGTGGCGCTCGAACAACGTCAAGGCGGCGTCGCCCGACTGGTTCATCATCAAGGCCTCCATCGCGCCACCGGGAAGGGATCTCGGTGACGGAAAGGGCAACGCCCACTTCGCCGGGAATGACCCCTACAACATCTCGACCGTATCGGTCGCCGTGGGCAACTCGGATGTCGTCTGGGTGGGCCACAACAACGGCCAAATCTACAAGACGCTTGACGGGACCTCGGTCAATCCGACGTGGACCCGTGTGGACCAGAACGGACCCTTGCCCAGTCGTTGGGTTTCGCGGATCGCGATCGACCCGAGTGATGCGAACCATGTCTACGCGTCGTTCATGGGATTCCACGACGACAGCATCTTCGAGACCACCGACGGAGGTCTGACTTGGACCGACATCGCCAGCGGGAGGTTGATTCCCGCTTCGGTCAACTGCATCTCGATGCACCCATCGAAACCAGGCTGGCTCTATGCTGGCACCGACCTCGGCTTGTTCACGAGTTCGGACAATGGACAGTCGTGGTCCGTCACGACCGATGGACCAGGGACCGTACCGATCGAGGAGATCTTCTGGAGAAACTCCTCGACGATCTTGCTGGCAACCTACGGGCGCGGCATCTACTCGGCGTCCGTCGATCCTAACTGGGACGTGTTCAAAATCGATTCGTACAGTCTGATCACCTGGAGGCTTCGCAACGGGACGGTCTCGTCGACCTACGCCAGCGACGATCGCTATCTCGAAGTCGGCCCACCTCCCTCCGTCGTGAACCAACCTTCGGTCTTCGAGACGGTAAGTGTTTCGCCAGTTCAGAACCCGACCCAACTCGAAGTCAAACTTGAGGCAAGGACCCAGCAGGCCGGCCCCATCCAGACGATCGCTCTGCTCGACCACACGACCCAGCAGTTTGTGACCGTCGACTCCCGGGCCGCTTCGACGACCGATCAGCTCGCGTCGGTGCTCATCCCTAACCCAGCTCGATTCGTCGGACCGAACGGCCAAGTTCGGATGCGACTGAACTGGAGGTCGACGCGCCCAGGGCGAGCCTATGTCGATTGGATTCAACTTCGGACCCAATGACGATGGATATCCTGAACCGCTGCTCGATCGTGATTCGCATCCCCGCTGAGTTGCAGGCGGATCTGGCGGAACTGCAGCTGCAGATCCGACGCCGGGCCGGGGCCGACTTGGTGCGATGGACGCCCAGCAACGAGTTGGTGCTCACCCTGCTCAGCCTGGGGGAGATCGGCGTCGGCCAGATGGCGCAAATTGCCGCCACGCTGCCTACTATCGCTTCCCGTCATCGAGCCTTGGACTTGCAGTTGGAGGGTTTGGGTGGCAGTCCCAACAATCTCCAGCCGAGGCTTCTTTGGGTCGGAGTCGGAGGTGATGTGCTGGGTCTTGCACAGCTTCAGCAAGCGATCGAACACGCAGTGGCCCCGATGGTTCCTCATCAGGAGCTGCGCCAGTTCCAAGCGCAAGTACCCATCGGTCGGCTCAAGCAGGAGAGTGAAGCCAACCGTTCCGCGTTGGGGCGAGCGGTCAGGATGGCGCAAATCGGCAGCGTAGGTGCGTTCACGGCGCCAGCTGTGGAGCTCATTCGCATGGCCGCGACCTCTGCCGGGCCGACGATCGTGACCGTCGAATCCTTTGCGTTGACTTGAAGGGGATCACCCCTTGCGACAATCCACTTGCAGGCCGAAAATTGGTTCACATAACGTAAACTGTTTAGGGGGGTGAGCCCGTCCTGTTCGAGTACAGTGCCATGACCGCGGAAAAGTCCATTGTCAAGGCCTACCTGGAAGCAGTTTTCGGGACGGGCGACGAAGCGTTGTTGCGCGATTTAGTCGCCAGCGACGCGGTGATCCGCGTACCCTATGGCGTTCTAAACGGCCCCGAAGGTGTTGCTCAGTACGTTTCAAAGTGGCGGACTGCTTTCCCCCCATTCACCGTGGTGGTCCATGATGTCGTCGCCGAGGAGAACATGGTCGCCGTGCGCTGGCGGACGGCGGGTTTCCACGAAGGCGAGTTCCTCGGCATTGCGCCCACGGGGCAGCACATCCGTATCGAGGTCATGGGCTTCTTCTTGGTGCAAAACGGGCAGATCACCGAAGGTTGGGTCATCGACGACCACTTCAGTTTGCGTTGCCAACTCCTAGGTGAGTAGACGATGGCCGAGGGCATGGCCCGATTCGAGCAGTTCCTTGTCACGATCCCGTCCGCGGTGATCGTCGCAATTTGCTTCCTCTTGGTCGTCTACCGGATGATCGACGGTGAGCTTCCGGCGATTCCTGGCTTTGGCACCCTGATTGTCCTCATTGGCCTGCTCTGGCTCTGCGTTTGGCCACCCCACCCTGCGCTACCCGCGATCATTCTGCTGTCGATTGTCGCGCTGATGGTGCTCTTCCCGTTTGCCGAGCGGCAGATGGCTATCGTCGAGCTGCGCGAGTACGACATCGAGCGGTTTGAGCGAGCGATTCGGGCCCTCGAGCAGAAAGCCGACAATCCGTCTGCGTTGTTCGAGGCGGCGCGGTGGCTGGGCGCCCAAGGCTTCCACGCCGACGCGATCGCCATCGGCGACGTTGCGCTGACCATGCTTTCCACTAGGCGCGATGAGGTACGCAACACATCGATGCGCGAGCAGTTCCGGGCCGAAGAGCGGATGGTCAATGAGTGGCGAAGGTTGCCGATTCAACCCGTGCCGGCGAGCGCGCATGAGTGCCGTGCCTGTCGAACGTCGAACATCCCCGGAACGCTGTTTTGTTCCGGATGTCGCCGACCCTATCTGCTGGACCGGCTGAAGGGTGTGGACCTGCGCGCTCGGTTTTGGGGTCGGCTGGTGCTTACGTGGGCGCTGATCGGCGGCACGGTGGCGGGCGCCGCGGCCATCGGCCTAGTGACGTCGGGGATGGTTCGGTTGGCGGTCGTCGGGGTCGGCCTCGCGATCCTAGGACTGTTGCTGGGATTCCTGTTCCGGATGCCGCGCCCGGGCCGAGACTGACGCTCGCTGAGCCCACAGATTTTCGGGGAATGTCGGCTTCAGAGTCTTGACAATGCCCCAGACTTCGCATAGAATGATTGCTTGGGGGACCAATGCCAAGTACTTGCATGGCAGAAATGAGGGAAGGGGAGTTGCTGCGGCGGGCCAAGCAAGGGGATCGTCATGCCCAAGAGGCCATTCTTTGGCGCTATCGGCCTTTGATCGAAGCCCGAGCCCGTACCTTTGCTCGTCCCGGCGTCGATCGCGACGATCTAGTTCAAGAAGGGGTGCTCAGCGTCCTCCGCGCGATCCGTAGATTCGATGAGAATCGCGCGAACGGCTTCGCGGCGTTTGCCGAGGTGTGCGTTCGTCGCAGGCTGATCTCCTTGGCGGACCGCGCTAAACGCCACGTCGAACTGCCCCACCTTGCCGCGATCCCAGCCGAACAAAGCCACACCGTCGAGTTGCCGCTTGAGATCGAAGGGATCCCGCTAACCGACCTCGAGCGACAAGTCGTGGCGGCTTTCCGACTTGGACTCAGCTACACCGAGATTTCGGATCAGTTGGACTGCGGGGTCAAACGGGTGGACAATGCGCTGCAGCGGATCCGCCGAAAGTGCCAACGATCGCGACTCAGCGGCCAAAGCTGAAAGACAGCTCAAGATCGAACCCCCGAGATCGGTACGCCCCCGAGGTGAAGAGCGGATCAAGGTTGTTCACGCGCCTCCACTTGTAGCTGCCGATGAGCGACACATTCTGCCAGAGACGGTACTCGTAGAACACCCCAAAGAAGGTCTGGGCTTGGGGAAGATAGCCGGTCGTGCGACCGGTGTTGAACTGCATGTACGCGGTTTGACGTTCGTCGATCTTGTAGGCGAGGAATCCCTCGAGCGACTGGCTGTCCTGGGCAAAGGCACTCGTGCCACCGCTGAGGATCGTATTCGCGCCAAGCCGATAGCTCCACGGACCTTCTGGACGGCCATTCAGCGACACGCTGAGCGATCGGGTGTCGCTTCGATTCGGCGAGTCGAGGAACCGCGTGCGGGTCTGGTCGAGCGAGACCGATACTGAGTTGCCTAAGCCGAGGTCGTAGTCCACGCCGGCCGCAAGGGTCGTCGTCTCGGTGTTTGAGTAGAGCGATCCGGACGAGCGATAGTTGCTGGCCCGGAGGTCTACGGCCAGCCGCGAGCCCGATTCATAGCGCGAGCGGAGGGTCCAATACTTGAACTGGGTCGAACCCGCGGTGAAGCCGCCGCCAGGCTGGCCGCTCACGAACCCATTGTCGTCATAGCCGAGGTCGCCTTGGAAACCGCTCAGGGCCGCCAACTGGCCGGAGTCGCTGTCTGAATAGGCAGCCTCAAGCGACCATTGGGAGTTGGGCCGGTAGTTTGCGGTCAGCGTCACATCTCGTCCGTCGCCCTTTTGATTGTCGAAGCTGATGCGGCTGACCGACGTGCGCCAACCGAAACGCCACGCCGAAGACGCGGTGTAGTCGCCGTCAAATCGGACTGTGTCGAGGGAGAGGAGCGATCTTCCAGTGTTCGTCGTTGCCCGGCCGGCCTGGTGGTCGAATCCGTAACGCAGGTCGAACTTGGCCAGCTTCTGGCTCGCGAAGAACGATGTGGTATCGACTTGCGAGTCGTTTCTCGACGTCGTGTTCGTCCGCCGGGACTGCTCCAGATTCCACTGCCAGCGCTCGGACCCATAGCGCGCATGGGCCGTGGTGTTCGTCTGACGCCCCTTTCCAAAGGTGAGCGACCCATCGGGATTGGTCGATCGCGTACTGACCGAGCTATTCGCGTGCTTCGCCCCGTAGCCGAAGCCCTTGGCTTCGTACTCGAGGTTGAGGTTGGTCGCGATCTCGTTCCGATTGAATCCGCGTGAGGTTACGCCGACGAATCCGTCGGGTACGTTGCGCCAGTAGCCGTTGAGCGTCCACGGGCCATCTTTGTACACCCCCACAATCCCCCGTGCGGTGCCTTGGAGCGGAGTCACCGGGCTGCTCATCTTGCCGAGCGCTTGGCTGTAGGAGATATAGCTTCCGGGTTTACCTAGTGGCACGCGATAATCGACGCCGATAACTCGCCGGTCACCCTCAGCAACCGAGGTAGGTCGCGGAAAGTACACCACCTCGATGATGCTGGTGCTGGGCATGAAGCGGTTGAAGTAGAAGATGCTCTTGTTGTTGGCATCGAACCGATAGTCCACACCTTCCACCTGGAGGATGCCGTCGACGCGGACGCGGGTCGGGAAGGCGGCGGAATTCAGCGGCTCGAACTGCAAGAAGTACGGCGTAGAGGCGGCTCCGAAACCCTCGAACTGCTCGACGCGGCTGCTGAGCCCAGAGCGGTTCCGCGAGGTCTGTTCGATGGTCGTGAAGCCGACGCGGCCGAACTTGCCCATGTCGTAAGTCGCGCCGATACCCTGAATGGTGCCGGTCGAGCTGTTGAAGTCGAGGGCTTCGTAGGTGACGAGGATCGTGCTCGTCGGAGGGATGATCCGGTTCACGAAGGTGATCGATCCGATCTCGTAGTTGATCGTGTAGTCGCGCTGCAACTCCATCACTTCGCCATCGACCAAGACCTGCTCGCTTCCGCGGATGACTTGGCTGGAGGACAGGTAGTAGGGGCCGGCGGAGTTGATGCCCTGCAACGAGACGGTGCGCGAGGACGCCTTGGTGTCCGTGCGCAAGACTTTGGCAGCGAAGCGGCCCTGGTTGTACTGAACGCTGGCCCCCTTGAGTGAGTTGTTCAGCGAGGCGAAGCTGTTCGTATTGAGCAGGGAGCCCATGATGTCGCCCGCCTGCACGTTCCAACCACCCCGGCGAAAGCCGAGGGTGAACCGCTCGTTCTGCGGATCGCGGAAGCGGCTATCGGTGAAGGTCGCATCGAAGGTGAAAAGCCCGAGGACGTCGCGGCCGCTCACGGTGATCTGCCCGGTGTCGGTGAAACGGCGGTTGCCTTGGCCGTAATAGGTGAGCGAGTTGAACGACTCGCGGTCCCCCTCGACCTGGTGCGAGTGATAGCCTAACTGACGGTATCCCGTGATTTGAATCCGGTCTCGAATCTGCCCGTTCAGCCAGCGCAACTGAGCCATGCCGGAAGCACCGGCTGACAGGGCGAGGCAGATCAGGGGGATGCGAACACGCATGGAAGCTGTACAGTTTAGAAGAGTTGGAGCCCCGTTTGGGTTCGCACATGTCGCAAGCATATCGAGGATCCTGAACGCTTGGGTGAAAGCTGATCTTGCTTGCCGCCGAGCCAACTCGAGCAAAATCCGAACGAATCCGAGCAATCACCCTCAGCGAGCAAACCAGCCCGCGAACTGATAGTAGAGCGGGATGCCGATGGCCAGGTTGAATGGGAATGTGATGCCGACGGCGGAGGTCAAGTAGATACTCGGATTCGCCGACGGGAGAGCGATTCGCACCGCGGCCGGCGCCGCAATGTAGCTCGCGCTTGCGCACAACGTCGCGAAGACCGTGGCCCCGCCGACGCTGAGCCCGCTCAACGTGCCGAAGTAGGCACCGATCAACCCCAGCGCAATCGGTCCGAGAATGCCCCACGCCACCAGAAAGACCCCTGCGCCCTTGATCTCGCGTAGTCGTCCCGCCGCGAGCAACCCCATTTCCAGCATGAACAAGCAGAGCACCCCAGCGAACGGCGCGACAAAGAACGGCTTAACGCTCTCGTAGCCCTGCACCCCGGTGATCGCCCCGACCAGCACACCGCCGCCGAGAAGCACGATGCTCTTGCCGGTGAGGACCTCGTGGACGGCTTCCTTCAACCCCGTCCGCGAAGCAGGCCCGGGATCGAACTCGTCGGAGGTCGCGTTCAGCGCCGCTGCGGCGGCCTCCTCGCGGGCACGAGCAAGCACGAGCGCCACAAGGATGCCGGGAATCTCCATGACCGCCACCAGCGCGGGCAAGAACCCCTCGTACGAGACGCGGATCGCATCCAAGAAGCTGAGGCTGGCGATGAAGGTGACCGCGGAGACGCTGCCGTAGTGGGCGGCGATTGCCCCGCTATCGGCCCTGGACAGCCGCCCAAGCCGGCGGGCGATGTTGTATACCGCGATAGGGATGAGCGAGCCGATCACGATCGTGACCACCATCGGCAGCGCCAGATCGCCGATCGAGGTCTGGGATAACGCGACGCCCCCTTTCAACCCGATGGCAAGCATCAGGTAGCTGCTCAGTACGACGTAAGCGCCGCTGGGCAGGCGCAGATCGCTCTTGAGAAACGTGGCGGCGAATCCGAGGGCAAAACAAAGCGCCATGGGCGACAGGAGGTTCTGGCGCACGATCTCGAGGGTGGTCACCGCGTGCGAGATTGTATCACGCCCATAATCTTTCGATATGAAGGGATGGCGCATCGGTTGGGCATGGGTGGCCCTCCTGTGCATCCCCATCCTGCTGACCGCCGCCAACAATCCGGGGTTGCTACAGGACACCGACACCCGGGTGATGATCGAGCGGATGACGGAGAGGAACGATCCGCTGAGCTGGTGGACGGGCGACTGGCCGTTGCTCAACCACTTCTACCGACCCATGGTCACCATGGTGTTCGAGCTCGACCAGATGATCCACCCGTGGAGCCCGGCCGGATTCGGGTTTACGAACGCTCTGCTTTGCGCAGGATGCATGGTCGCCCTATTCTGGATGCTTCGCGAACTCACCGATGAGATGCCGGTTGCACTTGGCGGGGCAACGCTGTTCGCCCTGTGGACCGCGTTTCCGACGGCCGGGGAGGCGCTTTCCTCGTTGGCGCTCATTCTCGCAGCCGCGGGGCTTCTTGGTGGCTTGATTCGCCGCAACTGGGGACTGGCGGCACTGGCGCTCCTCGTTGGGCTGGCGATTGCCCCCGAAGTGGGGGGTATCGAGCGCGTGCGGGGCGGGGTCATGGATTGGATTCCCGGCCGAACCGCCACGACCATGAGCCTCTTCGGGTTCATGGCGATTGCGGCGTACGCACGATACGAGCGACTGACTGCCGCCCGCCGCTTCGCCGAGCCGTCGCCTTTCGATGTCCCGGCGACGAGATCCACGGTGGTGGAGGAGTCTCCCAAGCGGGTGGTGGGTTTGTGGATGGTGGCTTCCTACGCGTGTACCGCGCTCGCTCTCGCCAGTTACGAGCAGGCGGTGATGCTTCCCGCGCTGTACATCGGGATCGCGGTCACATTCACCCTGCTCGGTCGCAAGCCCCGTTGGGGATGGGCGATCGCATCGTGGCTCCTGCTCTTCGCCTACCTAGGGATCCGCCGTACCGTGTTGCCCTCCGGCACTTCGGAATACCAAGACCAACAGTTTCGAAACAGCCTAGACGTGTTCATGACGCTCGCGGACTATGCATTCCCCGCGGCGCGGACGATCTACGCCCTGGCCCATCAACTCGACTTGGGTCTCTTCAACGTGCTCATGACCCAGCAGAAGCAGCTTTGGGGGGCTCTCGCCTACGCGGTCGCGTATCCGGCGCTGGCATTCTCGGCGCGGTTCCGCTGGCTGTCCCGGCAGGAATTCGCTTGGTTGCTGAGCGGATTCGCAATGTCGTTCTTCGCGTTCATGCCGATGGCATGGCTGAAGCCCTTCCAGGCCTACAACCACTACCACTACTTCAGCATGGGGTTCCGATCGCTGTTCGCGGTCGTGGGCATCATCGCGCTGGTAAGAATCGCGGTTATCGCAGCGTCGCCCCGAGGCCGGCAAGCTCCGCCACGACTTGCTCCCGCACCTGGTTCGCTTCCTCGTCCGTAAAGTTCTCGCCCATCTTTCTCAGGAGCAAGGCGACGGCCAGCGAGTGCTTGCCTTCGGGGATACCCTTGCCCTCGTAAACGTCGAACAGCCAGTGACGCTCGAGCATGTCTCCGGCACCGCGCTCGATGGCGCTTAGCACGTTAGCGAAGGGGACGGACTTGTCGATGAGGATCGCGAGGTCGCGCCGGACCGCCGGATTCCGACTGATGGGTCGATAGGCAATCGGGGCCATCAGGCTCGACGAGAGCTGCTCCAAATCGAACTCGGCGACGACAGTGTCGGCGGGCAAACCACAGGCCCCGGCGGTATCCGGGTGCAACACGCCAAGGATGCCCAACCCGGCGACCTCGGCCTGTCGGGTCGGGTGGAATCGGGGATCGGGTTTTGCCGGAGCGCTCCACTCAAGCCCTGGGCAAAGCGCATCGATCACCCCCTTCAGGCTGAAGAAGTCGGCCTTGGGCACCGCCTCATTTGCCCGGTGGGGGCTGAACAGGTCGCCGTGCGAAAGCAGTCCCACCGTGCGACGCTCTTGCGGGTCGAATACCCGGCCGGTCTCGAACAGGTGGACGTCTCGGCCTCCATTCCTTCGGGCGGCATCGGCAAGGCTCGGCAGAACCGAGTTCCTCAGCCAAGCAATCTCCGGGGAACCCGGGTGGCGAGGGCCAAGCCGCTGACCTTCGGCATCCAGCGGATGGCGATCGCGCAAGGTGTGGCTCATCGCTTGAGAGAATCCGGCCGCGATCAGTCGTGACCTAAGCCGGTCGATCGCCGCTTCGAGCGGAGGCAAGCCGCCTTGCGTGGTCGCACCGTGGGGGAGAGTCTCGGGGATCTTGTCGAACCCATGCACTCGCCCCACTTCCTCCACGAGGTCATCCTCGCGCACAATGTCGGGTCGCCACGTCGGCACGTGCACGCGGAACGGCTCGCCATCGCCTTCCACGCCAAAGCCGAGCCGATCGAGGTACGTGCGGGCGTCCTCGGTGCTGACTGGCATCCCAAGCAATCGCACGCACCGAGACATGCGCAGATCGACCGATCGCGGTTCCGGCGGAGTCGCGTACACATCAAGCACGCCCGGGATGAGGTGCTTGAGTCCGCCACAGTCGGCGAGCAGTTCAGCAAATCGGTTGAGTGCGGCGACCACGGTTTCGGGATCGACGCTGCGCTCGAATCGATAGCTTGCTTCGGTTGAGAGGCCGAGTTGCTTCCGGGTTCGCCGTACCGAGGTGTTGATGAAGTGGGCAGATTCCAGCAGCACCCACTGGGTATTGGCGTTGACTTCGGTGGCCGCGCCGCCCATGATGCCGGCGGCCGCAACCGGCTTCAGCGCATCGCAGATCATCATTTGATCAGCGTTCAGTTCGTGCTCGACGTCGTTTAGGGTGCGGAGCTTCTCGCCGGGGCGCGCCTTGCGGACGACGATCCGCCCTTCGCGTAAGGTCATGTGGTCGAAGGCGTGGAGCGGCTGGCCGAGTTCGAGCATGACGTAGTTGGTCACATCGACGACCACACCGAGCGGGCGCCAGCCCGCTTGGCGAATCCGCTTCTGGAGCCACCCCGGCGAATCGCCGTTGGTGACCTCCATCAGGCGGCATGCGTATCGCGAACAGTCGGTGGTCTCGATCGCAACTGCGGTCTTGGTGCGAATCTCAGGCGAAGCGGCATCGGCGGCGGGGAAGCGCTCGACCGCCCGGCGGTAGAGGTCGGTCGGTGCGCTGGAGGGATCCTTGGCGAGGACCTCTCGCGCCAGGCCGAAAACACTCAGGCCGTCGCCTCGATTCGACACTACCTTGATGTCGAGTACGGATTCGCCTTCGACCTCCTCGATGCCTTCGAGTTCAAAACCCGCCATCGTGAGCAAATCGCCCACCTCCTCCGCGTTCAGCGAAGTCGTGACGAAGTCGCGCAGCATCGAGATGGGGAACTTCATGGCCGAGGCGAGAGTCTACCGCCCGAGCGCCACGACGCTAGTTGCCGATGCCCATCTCGAACGAGCATCCCGACGAGTCTTCGACCGGTGCATAGGCCGTGTCGAACTTCGGCGCGGGGACGCCGCTTGCCTTGGCCATCTCTTCGTTCATCTCGGTGAGAATCCGCTTGGAGTAGCCAGGCCATTGCTTGATGATCCGGCCCTTCGTATCTACCAGTGCCGAGTAGACCGATCGGGGAGACTCGTAAGCCTTCATCACTGCGGCGTCGCGCGAGATCAGCACCAGATTCTGGGTGTTGTGGTCGCTCACCCACTTCTTCGCCTTTTCGGGAGCGGAGTCGATGACGCCGACGAAGTTGATGCGCCCCTCGTGGGTCTTGCGCAACGATTGGATCAGCGGCTCGGCGTCCGTGCTGCACGGGCAACCATCGAGGATGAAGTAGATGAGGGTGGGCTTACCCGCTTGGGCGGCTTCGCGCGTCCACATCTTTCCGTCCAAATCAGGAATCTCGAAGTCGGGTGCGGGCTTACGAGCCATCGCTTCCGCATCTTCCCTCATGGGATCGGTGACTGGGTGTTTGGGAACTCCCGCAGTGGGCGGCTGTATGCCGAACGACATTTGCGAACGAAGGTAGAGGAGCGTGCCGGCTCCCGCGAGAGCCAGCGCGGCCGGCACCATGATCAGAGCCAATCGCATCAGCCCTCAGGATACCGTGGACAAGGGTCGGTACACTCCGGCGTATGCGACTGACGCACCTGGTTTCCTGCGCGGGTTGAGCGAGCAAACTGGGCCCCGCCCAGCTGTCGGACGTGCTCCGACACTTGCCTGAAACGACCCACCCGGACCTGCTTGTCGGAATCGAACATCGAGACGACGCGGGGGTGTTTCGCCTGCCCGACGGGCGTGCCCTGGTGCAAACCATCGACTTCTTCACGCCGGTGGTGGACGATCCTTACGCCTACGGGCAGATTGCCGCGGCGAACGCGTTGAGCGACGTGTATGCGATGGGCGGCCAGCCGCTGACCGTGATGAACGTCGCTTGCTTCGATCCTGCGGCAGCTCCCCCCGAGGTGTGGGCGGCGGTGCTGCGGGGCATGTACGACAAGACGGTCGAGTCGGGAGCGGTCGTGCTCGGCGGCCACAGCGTCGAAGACACCGAGCCGAAGTTCGGGATGAGCGTCACCGGCATCGTCGATCCTGACCGCGTCTTCGCGAACACCGGCGCGCAGCCGGGGGATCAGATCTTCTTGACGAAGCCGCTGGGTACCGGCATCGTTACCACTGCAGCTAAGTTTGATGCCGCCTCACCCGAGGAACTTGCCGCCGCCATCGCCGCGATGAGCGAGCTGAACACCCGGGGCCGCGACTTGGGCCAAGCTGCGAACGCGCGTTGCGCAACCGATATCACCGGCTTTGGCCTGGCGGGCCACCTGTTTAACGTCGCCCGAGCTAGCGGGGTCACGATCGAGATTGACGCCGGGGCGTTGCCCTTGCTGCCTGGGGTGATGCGCATGATCGCGGAAGACCATGTGACCGGTGGCGCACGCAAGAACGCGGCCTACATCGGTGATGCGCTGGAGGTGTCGGGGGTGTCGTCAGCAATCCGTCAACTGGTGCTCGATCCGCAAACGAGCGGCGGTCTTGCGCTGTTCAGCACGGACGTTCTGGATGCACCGTGCATCGGTCGCGTCGTAGCTGGCCCCGCCCGCATCATCGTTCGTTAAGGGGCAAGAAATTTGCCTCAGAATGGGCGCGCATGGTGTAGCATCGGCAGTAGGGATAGATAACCATGGCCACCTACAAGATCAAAGTCAACGGCATAACGAAGACGGTCGAGGCCGAAGCGGAAATGCCCCTGCTGTGGGCGCTTCGCGACCTGATGGGGCTCACAGGCACCAAGTACGGGTGCGGTATCGGATCGTGCGGATCCTGCACGGTTTTGCTGAACGGTGAGTCTGCGCGGAGTTGCCAGACCGCGATCAGCGATGTCGGCGATAAGGAGGTCGTCACCATCGAGGGGCTGGGCGGGAAGGAACTCCATCCTCTGCAGAAGGCCTGGGTTGAGCACGACGTTCCCCAGTGTGGCTTCTGCCAAGCCGGGCAGATCATGGCCGCCGCCGCTTTTCTGAAGGAAACACCGAACCCGACCGATGCCGAGATCGATGAGGCGATGAACGCGATTTTGTGCCGATGCGGAACCTACCCGCGGATTCGCGAGGCGATCAAGGCCGCCGCGAAGGAGATGAAATGAAGACCGAAGTCAGCCGTCGTTCCTTTCTCCAACTTATTGGAGGTGTCGGAGCCAGCTTCATGCTGGGAGGATTCGCGACTTTGGCTTGCGGTGAAGAGGGCGCTTCGGCGCAAAACCCCTTCGCCCCCAACGTCTTTCTGAAGATCGATCCCGATGGCGTTTGCACGGTGAGCATTGCGCGTTCGGACATGGGCCAGGGCGTGCGTACGACCTTGGCGATGCTCGTCGCTGAAGAACTCGACGCCGACTGGTCGATGGTCAAAGTGACGCAGGCGCCGGGCGACCGAGCCACCTACGGTGGCATGGGAACGGGCGGCTCCAGCAGCGTCCGCGGAACCAATCAGCAGCTGCGCCGCGTGGGCGCCAGCGCTCGGGCGATGCTCGTTGCGGCGGCGGCCAAACAGTGGGGCGTCGAGCCTAGCGCTTGTCGAACGGAAGCCGGCAAGGTCATCGGCCCCGATGGGAAGAGCCTCGGGTACGGAGCCCTCACGGCTGCAGCAAAAGCCATTCCGATTCCTACCGACGTTAAGCTCAAGGATCGCTCTGAGTTCAAGATCATCGGCAAACCTCAGAACCGGGTGGACAACCTCGATGTCGTCACCGGGAAGGCAGTCTATGGTGCCGATGTCCGGCGCGAGGGCATGCTGTTTGCGGTGTGTCTTCGACCGTCCGTGTTTGGCAGCAAGTCGGAGACCATCGACGATGCGAAAGCCCGCGCAGTACCAGGCGTAGTCGATGTGTTCGCGATCTCAAGCGGCGTCGCGGTGGTCGCGAGCAACACGTGGGCGGCACTGAAGGGTCGTGAGGCCCTTGAGGTGAAGTGGACCGAGGGGCCGACGCACTCGACGGCGTCACTGCGCGAGGCATTAAAGGCCGCCGCAAAGGACCACCACACCATGCCCGAGGGAGCCAAGCGCTTGACGGCGAACTACGAGCTTCCGTACCTCGCTCACGCCACGATGGAGACGCTAAACGCGGTCGCCGACGTGCGGGACGACCGGGTCGAGGTTTGTACAGGGTCGCAGTCGCCGGACAGCGCTCAGAACAACGTCGCTCGCGCCACTGGACTCACCGCCGACAAGGTGGAGATCCACAATCTGCTCCTTGGCGGTGGCTTTGGCCGCAAGTTCTCCAATGAGTGGATTGGCGAAGCGGTCGAGATTTCGAAGCGCATGAAGAAGCCAGTTCAGTTGCTCTGGTCGAGGGAGTGCGATATCCAGCACGACCTGTACCGGCCCATGAGCGAGCATGTGCTCTCGGCGACGCTCGACGCGGAAGGAAAGCCACTTGGCTTCAGTCACCAGTATCTGCAGGCGCCCGGCCGCGGCAATGGCGACTACGGCACGAACACCTACTTGCCGTATGAGGTCCCCAGCGCAGGACTGCGTTCGGCGGGAGTCCCATCCTCGGTGCCAACGGGTGCGTGGCGGTCCGTCGAGCACTCCCAGATCATCGTCGCCAACGAGTGCTTCATCGATGAACTCGCTCACGCGGCGGGGAAGGACCCGTTCGAGTTCCGCAAGAGCATCCTGAAGAACGAGCGGCTGCTGAAAGTGCTGATCAGTGCTGCTGAGAAAGCCCAGTGGGGCAAGACCATGCCGAAGGGCTCGGGGCAGGGAATCGCTTGCTTCGAGGGTTATGGCTCACGGATCGCCCATGTGGTCGAGGTCACGGTGAAGGACGACGCAATCCGGGTGGATCGGATGGTTGCGGTGGTCGATGCCGGCACGACGATCAACCCCCGCGGCGTCGAAGCTCAGATTCAGGGTGGCTTTATGGACGGCATCGCGACCGCCCTCTACGCCGAGATCAACATCGACGGCGGAGCGGTCGAGGAAAGCAACTGGAGCGACTACGGCTGGACGCGGATGTCCGACACGCCCAAGATGGAGATCTTCATTGAGGACAGCGGCGGCGCGTTTGGCGGAATGGGCGAAGTCGGATATCCGTCGGCGCCCGCGGCGATCGCCAATGCGGTGTTCGCGGCGACGGGTAAGCGGGTGCGTAAGTTCCCGATTCGGCTGTCGGAACTGGTGTAGTGGCTAGCGGTGCTCTCGTAGCCGCGGGATGCCATTGTGCCCGCGCTAACCCTGTTGGGAGCCGGCACAATGGCATCGGGTCGCCACAAGGGGGCTGAACATTGGCTATTGTCCGCGCGGTCGTACCTGCGGCGGGGCTCTCGCGCCGCTTTGGCTCGGAGAACAAACTGCTCCACCACTACGGTGATTCGACCCTCGTCGGCACGGTCGTGCGTACGTTGCAGGATGCCGGACTACCGGTGATCGTGGTGACCGGACATGAAGCCGAACGCGTGGCCGCGGTTTGCGTTGGAGCGGAGTCGGTGTTCAATCCAGACTACGAGGAGGGTATCGGAACTTCGGTCGCATGTGGGGTGAGGCATGCCGTGCCCTGCGATGGGATCATGATCGCATTGGCCGACATGCCCGGTCTAGCACGCTCGACCGTCGAGATGCTGATCGGTGCATTCGACGGTAATCCGGAAAGGATTGTCGCTGCCCGGTATGCCGCAGAGCCGGAGCGAGTCGGCCATCCGATTGTGTTCGGTGCGGCCTATCACGGTGACCTCGGTGCCCTCAAGGGCGATGTTGGAGCGCGGGATCTGCTGAAGCACTGGCGCGAGCGGATCGTTTGGGTCGATTGTGAAGGTGGGCTGGCGGATATCGACGTGCCACCCTAAAGCCTGAGTGGGCATCGCCGCGCGATTGCTTTGCGAGGGCACGATACATCCCTCGCCTTGTATGGTTAACACCAAGTGCAGATCAGCGGTAAGTTGAGAAGCAGGCGTGGGCGGAGGGACCATCCCTCGGAACTCCTCGAGAGTCTTTTGTAGAAATCCCCCGCCCCTGGAAAGCGCCCATTTGGCGTTCAACGGCG
>JANJUB010000011.1 GCA_024710805.1 Fimbriimonadaceae bacterium
TTCGCTTATCACCTTCCCCGCCTACGCCGGGCCAAAGCTCGTACTGATCTCGTGGGATGGCGCCCCGGCGTTCGTCATCGAGCGGTTAGTTCGTGAGGGCAAGCTGCCGAACGTGGCGAAGCTGGCCCAGACCGGAGTCCACGCAAAGTCGGTTGTTCCTGCGTTCCCGAGCAAGACGGCCGTCGGCCATGCGGCAATCTTCACCGGAGCGTGGGGTGATGTCAATGGGATCACGAACAACTCCGTGCCGCGGACCCCGGTGAGCGAATTTTCGATCTTGGAGACAAGGTCGGGCTTTGACAGCCGGTCGCTGACCGCCGAGCCGGCATACATCACGCTTGCCAAGGCAGGATGGAAAGTCGCTGCCTTGTCGGCGACCCAAGCGCACCCCGCCGATCCGCATCTGGAGACCCTGCAAGCGGCCGGAGCAGTCGATCGATATGTACAATATAGTGGCTTTGAATCTGAACTTTCAGCCGCTCAGATGATCGATGAGAAGGCATTTGATCCGACTCCGACAACATGGAGGTCGAACGTGCCTTCGATGACGGGCAAGTCCTTGGCCTTCACCTTCAAGGTGGCCGACAGCACGTTCTACGGAATGGCCTACGACAGCCCCGACGATCCGAAGACCGGCCTCGATACGGTGGCGCTGCGGACGAGCAAGGACTCCGCACAAGGTCAGATCATCCTGAAGCCCCATGAGGCCCGCGAAGACTCGATCATGTGGAGCAAGCCCGTGAGAATCCGCTCAGGCGAACGGCAGGCAAACACCTCGTTCCGCCTCTTTGAACTGGCGACTGATGGCTCGAGCATGGCACTGTACACCCGTAAGGCCAGTGCCCTGCCGGGTGCCAACACCCCCGAGCAGCTCGCCGAGTACCTGGACAACTACCCTGGCTTCCACGACGACGCCTTCACGCCGTACCAGCGGGGCTTGTTTGGCAAGCCGTACTACGAGGGCGGCAGCGGCCAAGCCGAGGAGCGGCTTCTGGAGGTCGTTCAGTCGGACTGCGACTACTTGACCGCGGGAATCAAGTTTGCGCTGAATCGCTACCAGCCGGATGCGCTCTTCCACTACACGCCGATGTCGGATAGTGCGGGCCACACCTGGATGGGATACCTCGACCCCGACGTACCAGGAACCGATCCGAAGATCCGCGAGTTCCTCTGGCGCTGCTATGAACGGGTGTTCCAGAAGCAAGATGCGTGGCTCGGGAAGATTCTGGACATGGTGCCTGCCGATACGGTCGTGACCCTGGTCAGCGACCACGGGATGGAGGGGGTGACGCACTACGCTAACGTCAACGCGATCCTCGGCCAAGCGGGCTTGCTCGCCTTTGACGAGGGTGGGCGACTCGACCTAACAAAGACGCAGGTATGCGCGCCGCCGTGGGCCGACTTCGGGCTCGTGGTCAACACCACCGACCGCAAGGGCGGCATCGTGCCTGCCGATCAAAAGGCCGAGGTCCTGCGCAAGGCCACCGCCGCCCTGCTTGCGGCGCGCGACGATCAGGGCAATCCCATCGTGACCGCCGTCCTGGACGCAAAGCAGCTCGCCGGACTAGGCATCGGCGGAGCCGCCGGTGCGGATGCGTTCATGGACTTCGCGCTGGGACTGTATCCCTCGACGCGACGCTCGGCCAAGTTCACCGATGCGATTTCGGGGCCGAATGGAGTCCACGGCTTCGTGCCGTACCGCACAAAGATGCACACGATCTGGTACGCCCGGGGGGCCGGATTGGCGAGCGGCGTCCAGTTGCCGATGCTGCGGCAGGTGGATATCATGCCGACCTTGGCGGCGGCTCTGGGCTTCCCTCCGCCTCCTCAGGCGGTCGGCGTCGCGGTGGGGCAGGCGCTGAAGAAGCCCTGACGGGCGGCGGGGCGTCATAATGGCGGCTGATGCGTCGCCGTACCCTGCCGTTCATCTTGGGGTTCCTCGCCCCCGCGGCGATGCTTTACGTCGGGCTCGTGCTCTGGCCGCTGATCCAGACCTTCCGCCTGTCGCTGTTCACCACGAGCGGCCTGTCGAGCAAAGTCAACTACGTTGGGGCCAAGAACTTCGAACGGCTCGCCGCCGATGAAGCGTACCGCCAGACGCTTTCGAACGGGCTGTGGATGCTCGTCGTCTCCGGCGTCTTCCTGATCGCCGGCGGAGTCGCTCTGGCGCATCTCTCGGTAGGTAATCAACGCACGGCCCGGGCGCTTCGCGCGACCATCCTGATCCCGCAGGTCATGTCGCTGGTCGTGGTGGCGATCCTCTGGATGTTCCTATTCAACCCCTCGTTCGGCCCAGTCGATGCGATCGTCCGGTTGATGAAGATCGAGCCTCCGCGGAGTGGCTGGCTGGGTGATCCCGGCACGGCTTTGCCGAGCGTCACCGCGGCCTTCATTTGGTATGCGCTAGGGTTCTATGCGCTGCTGTTCACGGCGGGCTTGAGGCAGATTCCCGAAGAGATCGGCGAGGCGGCCGAACTCGATGGCGCACGGGGTTGGTTCCGGTTTCGCAAGATCACTTGGCCCTTGCTGTGGTCGGTCAAGCGGATCGCCGTGACGTATGTGGTCATCAACGTGATGAACGTGTTCGCGCTGGTTCAGATCATGACCACCGGCGGACCGGACCGAAGCTCCGAATCGCTGCTCACCTACCTGTATGAACAGGGCTTCCGCAACTCGCAGTTCGGCTACGCGGCCGCCATCGCAGTCGCAAACTTCTTGCTGGCGATGATCCTGAGCCTGGGCGTCCTGTTCTGGTTCCGTCGGTCGCCGGAGGTAGGACGCCGATGAAGTTCCTTCGCGTCGCGATCGTCGCGCTCATGGTGCTGGCGATTATCGGACCGCTGGTGTGGGTGGCGATGAACTCGGTGAAGACCAACACCGAACTATTCGGCTCTCCGTGGTCGCCGCCCAAGGTGCTGGCGTGGGACAACTTCAGCCGCGGTTGGAATGAAATCGGTGCCCGCAGCTTCGTGAACTCGATGATCGCCACGGTCGCGACCTTGGTGTTTTTGCTGCCGATTGGCGCGATGGCCGCCTACATCTTCGCAAAGTTCCCCTTCCCCGGGCGGGGCACGGTCTACGCTCTGTTCCTAGGCGGCATGATGTTCCCGAACTTCCTCGTCGCGATCCCGCTGGTGCTGCTCTATCGCGATCTGGGGCTATTGAACACAATGCACGGGTTGGTGCTGGCGTATGTCGCCTACTCGTTGTCGTTTACAATCTTCGTGCTGACCGGGTTCTTTCAGGCGATTCCCGACGAGCTGCGAGAAGCCGCGGAGATCGACGGCGGCTCACCCTCCCGCACGTTTTGGACGGTGATGTTCCCGCTGGTTCGCCCCGGCTTGGTCGTGGTCGGCATCTTCAACGCCATCGGCCTGTGGAACGAGTATCCGCTGGCGATGGTGCTGCTCAGCGGGGAGAACAGCACGCTGCCCCTCGGTATCGCAAGCATGGCGATGGCCCAGAACTACCGGGCCGACTGGACTGGCCTGTTCGCAGCGACGCTGATCGCGATGGTGCCCGTGCTCATCGTTTATCTCAAGTTCCGCGAACAGCTGCAAGAGGCGATGGTGGCGGGCGCGGTGAAGGGCTGAGTTCCTGGATGCGGCATCCAGGAACTCAGCAAACGAACTACTTGCGCCGGCGTCGGATTGCAGCGATCGCGCCGACACCGAGAACGGCGAGGGTTGCCGGCTCGGGCACCGGGTTGCCAACGGGTCCAAGAGCAGCCACATCATTCGCCGACAAGACCGTGTCGTAGAATCCGAGCAGGCTGATCTGGCCGATTCCGTTGTCACCGTCGTTGTCGCCGAGGATGTCCGTCCACGAAGCGAACGCATCGTCGTAGGCGTAGAGCGCCCAACGGCCATCAGTACCGCCGCTGAGGGCAACCTGGTGGACAAAGCCGCCGTTCAGATAGAAGTTCATCTGGTTCGCGCCTTGGTCGACCGTGATGACGACTCGGTTCCACTGATTGCGCTCGAAGGTTCCGGCGTACACGCCAGAAATTCCCAGTCCGCTGTCCGAAGCTCGGATGAAGGCATCTCCGTCATTCTGGTTGTCGTGGTTGGTGTTGTAGAACGAGACCCAATCACCGACGCTTGTGACCTTCAGATCGAAGAGCATCGAGTACTGGTTGACATAGGCGCCTCCACCATTCACGGCCATCCCATGACGGGCGCGGAAGAACTTCTCTTGGTTGGCGACATCATCGAAGTTCGCGACCTGCTTAGTAACACTGCCAACGGTCTCGGTCGAGTAGGTAGCTGGCACGATCACGCTACCCGTGCGGCCGGCGCGAAACTCCAGGTCTTGGGCGGTGCCAAAGCGATTGACGATCGGCGCAAGGCTGCCGTTGAAGTCATAAACGCTGACGGGCAGCGGGTTGGCGATCGCCGACACGGTGGCGGCCATCAAGATCAAACTCAGGGTATGTTTCATGCATCTCCTCCGTAACCCATCCACTCTGCAAGGGCGAGATTAACCCGAGGTCAGGAGTCGGTTAAGCGATCATGAAGTCGACCCACAAACATGAGCGGGGCCCGCGGTGATGGCACCGGTAAACCTGCTCTTCCTCGGCGGAGCGCTGTTTTTTGGCGGGCTCGTCGTCAGTGGTTTCGCGTTTGTCCCTGGAACCTCCATCGCGGTGATCGGAGTTGTGCTGATGGTCGTCCATGCCGTGCAAAAGCGGCGCGATCCGTACTCGCTTTCCGCGCTTCACGAACTCGACGAACAAGAAGAAGTCCGTCGGCTTCGCGAGGAGATGGGCAAGCCTGGCTCGGAGGCCGTGGTATGCCCCCACTGCATGACCGTGTATCCCGCCGAACTGCCCGTGTGCCCCAACTGTCAGCGCAGTGCGTAAAGATGCGCCAAATTGCCCACGAAAATGTGAATGCTGACGTAGACTATAATCGTCCGAATCAGCGAGGATTCTACGATGAGAAAGTTTCGATCTATTGGCTTGGTGCTCGTTGCCGTTGCGGCAACCGCGTTTGCGATGCAGGACGAATTCCTGCTAACGCGCAACTACAAGGAAGGCGACAAGGATACGTATAAGCTGGCCGTAACCGCGAACATGTCGCTCGGCAGTGCCGACATCAACATGCTCATGAACCAGACCGTGAAGAAGGTCTACGAGACGGGTGAGGCCGACATCGAGACCCAGATCGCGGAGATGCGAATGAGCTTCGGCGGCCAAGAGATGCCGATGCCCAATCAGGAAACGCCTGCGATCGTGCAGAAGTTCGACAAGTTCGGACGTCCGGTCGGCCAGCCTCAGGGAGCCAGCGGCGGAATGGCCGGCGGCGTGATGAACCAGATGTCGTTCATGCGCTATGCAGGCTTCACCGGTGAGAAACCGCTGAAGGTCGGCGAGACGCTGAAGATCGATGCGAAGGACGAGAAGGAAGAGTCGCACACGACGGGAACCGTTTTGCTTGAGAAGATCACCGACGGGGTCGCGTTCATCACCTCGAATCTCGAAGTCAAGAACAAGCAGACCGGCAGCGGCACCCCGATGAAGATCGCGATGAAGAGCCAGGTGCTGGTTGCTTCGGGCAAGATTCACAAGGTTGATGGCGACGTGACCAACCTCCCCGACACGGGTCAAGGCATGACCGTCGACTCGGTCAAGCTCATCATGGAGCGCACCACCAAGTAGGCTTAGCTTTACGCAAGTCGACGTGAGAATCCTCGCATTTTCGATGCGGGGATTCTTTTGTTTAGAGGGTTTGGCTACACTAACGGAACACCATGATCATTGCTGGCCTGATGGTGGTTATCGCGCTTATCCTCTTCTGGCTGGGACTGTACGTGTATGGTCTTTATGCCTTCGGGAGATGGCTCGCCAAGCGCTACCGGTTGCAGTGGTCTCCTTTGGCGATGGCATTGGCTTTTGGTGGGATGGCGCTCCTTGTGGCTCTGCCCTGCTTGATGGTCGATCTCGAACCGATCTCAAAGGCGACGCTTGTCTTTGCAATGTGGTTGCTTCATGCTCATCCACCCGCGGTCGGCTACTGGGCGACCGTGGAGACTCAGCGAGAGCGCGACATCGTTCGGTGGGAGCGCTCGGTCGACGAGTGGATCAACGAGTTCGAGAAGACTCCGCCCGCCTGGCTCAGTGAACTGGAAAAGCCAGACAACTGAGCCCTTCGATTGACTTTTGCCGTCCCTATGGTGGAACCTTGAGTTGCCGGAGGCACCATGAGTCAAGCCGCAGTCTTGCAACCTACCGATCCCCTCGTCAAGAGTGTCTTTGTTCGGCTCGGGCTCCAGGGCCCCACCGTGAGTTGCGTTGCCATCGGCACGGCCATCGACCTCCCCTTCACCCCGGAGCAGATCTGGCATGTGCTCGAAGATGTGGAGAACTGGCACACGTGGGCAGGCGGGCTCCATGATCCGGGCCGGTGGCTGGAAGGCCGCCACTTTGAGGTGGGGTCACGTTTTGAGCAGATTCGACGTCTCGGCCCTCCGATTGGACGGCAGGTGACGGTAGAGACGGTTCGTGAGGTGGTCCCCAACCAGATGGTCGCGTGGTGGGATGGCAACGGTGGCGTGCGCAACGCCCATCTGTGGTCCCTGGAAGTACGCCCCGACGGACACACCCGCGTCTTCAACATCGAAGTTCTTTGCGGCCCCCTCGTGCTTCTCGCGAAGCCGATGCTCAGAACCCGTCTCCGCAAGCGTTTCATGGCCGGACTTGAAGGGCTGAAGCGTGCCTTGGAGCTTCAATCCGCGAAGTCCTAGGCCAGTCTGCGTCAGCGATGCCTCAAAGTGCGTAAAATCGTGCACATGCAGGCTTACCGCGCCTTGACCCTGGCATCTCTCGCATTTGCGGCTTGCTCCGCCCTTGCCGATGAAGGAGCCTTCCTACTCGCCCCCGACATCCACGGCGACCGCGTTGTGTTCACCCGAGAAGGCGACTTGTGGCTCGGCGACCTCGGGACCGGCCAAGCGCGTCGGCTAACCCGTCATGCTGGTATCGAGACCCGCGCCCGCTTCTCGCCAGACGGCAGCAAGATTGCCTTTCAGGGCCAATACGATGGCGGCGGTTCGCAGGTCTACGTCATGCCGACCGAAGGCGGTGTTCCTCAGCGCGTCACCAACCGGATCAACGCCGCTTTCATCGAAGACTGGACTCCGGACGGACGCAAGCTGCTTTGCCGGGGTCCCGGTCCCGAGTTTGTGTGGCAACCCTTCCTGGTTCCGGCCGGAGGAGGACCGGAGGAACCCTTGCCGATCGAGCGCTTGGGGATGGGTCAGATCGGAAACGATGGACGCCTCGCGTTTTGTCGCTATCCCGACGTCTCCGGTGGGGCGTGGTTCCGTTACCAGGGTGGCGCCCGCAACGACATCTGGGTCGGTGATCTGACCACACGATCGTTTCGCAAGATCTTCGAGTCGAAGACTCAGGCCCAGTTCCCGCAGTGGATTGGGGATCGCGTGTTCTTCGTCCACGAGAACGACGCCACATGGACCGTCAACTCGGTCTCGGGCAACGGTGGGGGAGCGAAGCGGCACACATCGCCTTCGAGCGACGTCGTGTACGACTTGCAGTCCGACGGCAAGCGGCTGATCTACGTACGTGGCAACGGCCTCGAGGTCTTTGACCCGACCGCCAATCAGACCCTGCCCGTCAAACTCACGCTAAACAGCGACCGCATCCATATGCGAGAGATGCGGGTGGATATCGGGCCTGGCGTGGAGAGCTACTCGGTCACCCCTACCGGCAAGCGGATCCTGGTCGAGTCGCGCGGACAGATCATCAGCGTCCCCGCGAAGGAAGGCGAGGTTCGAGTTTGGAAGGCCATGCCGGGAGTGCGGCTCCAGAAACCGGAGATGTCGCCCGACGGCAAGAAGGTCGCTTACGTCTCCGATGAGACCCGAGAGCAGCAGGTCTACGTAGCCGGCGCCGACGGCAGCAATGCGAAGGCGATCACCAAGGACTCAGGACGGCAGATCGCGACCCTCCAGTGGTCACCGGACTCGCAGTGGGTCGCGGTAGGCGATAGCGAGAGCCGCATTCGCCTGGTGAAGGCTGATGGATCCGAGGACTTCGAGGTCGCTCGGGCGCGACGCAGCATGCTCCCTCTAGCCCACCGGTTTTCGCCGGACAGCAAGTGGCTGGTGTACGTCGAAGAAAAGCCGTGGACGTGGCAGCAGGTCAACGTCATCTCGATGATCGAGATCGGCACGAAGACGCGACACCAAGTGACGAGCGGCCGCTTCCGCGACGACTTACCCAGCTTCAGCTCGGATGGCAAGTACCTCGTGTACGCGTCGTATCGTTCGCTTCCCTTCACCGCGGACAACATCCTCAGCCAGCTCAATAGCGCTCCGGCAGCGATGCTCGTATTAGTGCCGCTCGCCAAGACTACGCCCTCGCCGTTCCGCCCTCGCAACGAAGAGGAGGGAGCGACCCCGGAAAAGCCGAGCGAGGACAAAACGCTTAAGATCGACTTGGACGGGATCAAGGATCGACTGATCATGGTGCCGGGCGTGTCCGGCGAGATCTCTCAGGTCGAGATGGTGGGCGACCGTATCGTCTATGTCGCCGGGAATTCGATCAACTTCTACGACGTGACGCCTCGCGCTGGCGGGACGATCACCCCCGGGGGCTTCTTCCAGGTTTCCGCCGATGGCAAGAACCTCATGGTAAACGGGCCGCGCATCGTTCCGATCGGAGGCAAGGACTTGCCGGCGGCAGCCGGAGCAGTCAGCTATCAGGGCTTCAAGCTCGACGTAGACCCGGCCAAGGAGTGGGAGCAGATCTTCTGGGACGCGTGGCGTCTGTGCCGCGACTACTTCTACGTGCGCAACATGCACGGCGTGGACTGGAAGGCGGTCGGCGACCGCTACGCAAAGTTGCTGCCGCACGTGCGGGCGCGCAACGAACTCACCGAGTTGATCCGCTGGATGCAGGCCGAACTGTCCGTCGGGCACTCGTTCCGCGTTGACCCCCAGATCTTCGTGGCTCCGCCGGCCAGCACACCTGCTTACCTTGGCGTCGAGACCAAGGCGGAGGGAGGGTTCCACCGCATCACCCACTTCTACGATGGTGACGGGATGATGGCCGGATCACCGCTGCTCGAGCCGGGCCATGGTGTCGGCGTCGGCAGCTACATCGTGTCGGTCAACGGGCAACCCGCACCGGCAACGATGGACTGGCGCGAGTTGCTGCGGGACCGAGCCGGGCAGATCGTATCGCTGGGGGTCAACAGTCGGGCCAGCGCCGAAGGCGCGAAGACCATCTACGTTCGACCTCACAGCGCCGCGGTGGAGCGCTCTCTCTGGGAGCGAGACACCGTCAAGAAGCGCCGGCTGGTCGTCGATGAACGATCGGGCGGTAAGGTCGGCTACATCTACCTCGGCGGCATGGTCGATCCCGACATGGAGGACTTCATGCTCCAGTATCTGGGTCAGCTCGATAAGGAAGCACTCATCGTCGACATCCGGGAGAACAACGGCGGCTACATAAGCGCGATCCTCGTGAATCTCCTCAAGAAGGAGACCTACCTTCGACGCTCAGAGCGCAACTCGCAGGAGGCGGGCAGCCGGTACCACGATGCCTTCGAGGGCCACCTCTGCATGCTGATCAACGAGGACAGCTACTCCGACGGTGAGGGCGGTCCGACGAACTGGCGATACGCCAAGCTGGGGCCGTTGATCGGCAAGCGCACCTACGGCGCGCTCGTGGGGTCGGCTCCGGCGTGGCCGCTGGTCGACGGAGGAGCCATCCAGGTTCCTCGCTACGGCAACTACCGGGAAGACACCGGATGGGTCGTCGAGGGCACGGGAGTGGCCCCCGATATCGAGGTCGACAACGACCCGAACTTGTGGGCCAAGGGCACCGACGCACAGCTTGAGCGAGCCATCAAAGAAATGATGGATCGCATCGCGAAGAAACCGATCAAGCGACCGGTTCAGCCGCCCGATCCCACGTGGGGCAAGACGCGAGGCGGCGGCAACTAGGGCGTCTTCAGCAGCCCAACGGTGTGCAGCGTCGGACACGCACGAGCGTCTTCGACGCGCACCCGTATGGCAGAAGCGGTGACCGGAGCGGGCAACCGCAGCAGCCGCTTCCAGCCGACCGTGGTTCCCTTCGCGATCTCGCGCCAACCGCCATCGATGCGGGCTTCCACCGAGAAGCGCCGAATGCGCTGGCCGAGGGCCATGACTTCTTGAAGCATCACCACGTCGAACGTCTGGGGGCGCATTTCCAGCTCTAGCGTTGCCGAGACGGTGCCGTCGGGCGCGGCCCAGTAAGTGTCATCGCGTCCATCAACGACTCGCGAGGCTTCAAACCCTCGGCCCCGAGAAGCGCTCGATGAGACTTTGGCGCCGCGGGCGAAATCGCGGGCGTACAGACCCTTGATAAACGAGCCGAACTCGGCGAGCACCGCGACATCGTTCTCGTGGAGGATTCCTCGGCGATCGGGCGGAACGTTCAGCAGGAAGTTCGCGTTCTGGCCCACCGAGCGGAAGTAGAGGTCGATGAGCGTGTCGCGAGACTTGACCTTGCTGTCTTGGTCGGCGTGATAGAACCAGCCCGGCCGGATGGATACATCCGCCTCAGCCGGGATGTAGAGCTCGCCGTCCTCTGCGCCCTCGGTGAGTTCCTTGTAGTGCGGAGTGCCCGGCACATACCGATCCTTCTTGACCATCGCCCAACAGGTGGGAGCCGAGTGCCCGGCCTCGTTGCCCACCCAGCGCACGTCGGGCCCCGCGTCGCTAAAGATGCAGGCTCCAGGCTGGTGCTTGCGCACGGTCTCGATGAACCGCGGCCAATCGTAGACCTGACGCTTACCGTTTGGACCTTCGCCGTTTGCGCCGTCGAACCACACTTCGTCGATCGTGCCGTAGCCGGTCAAGACTTCCTCGAGCATCTTCACGAACACGTCGTTGTACTCGGGGGTGCCATAGGTGGGGTGGTTGCGATCCCAAGGCGAAAGATAGACGCCGAGTTTGAGTCCATGCTTGCGGCAGGCGTTGCTGAGTTCGCGGAGGATGTCGCGCTTGTGGTCGGTTTGGGCGACGGTGTGGGTGCTGTACTTGCTGGGCCAAAGGCAGAATCCGTCGTGGTGCTTGGCGGTGAGAATCACCATCTTCATGCCGCCTGCTTTGAATGCCTTCACCCACTGCTCGACGTCGAGCGCGGTCGGAGCGAAGCTCTTGGGGTCTTCGCGGCCCTCGCCCCACTCCTTGCCCGAGAACGTGTTAGGGCCGAAATGGACGAAGGCGTACGTCTCAAGCCGGTGCCACGCGAGTTGGCGCGGGCTAGGAATAGGCATGAGCGGAGCAGGAGCGGCGGTTTGGGC
>JANJUB010000047.1 GCA_024710805.1 Fimbriimonadaceae bacterium
TGAGCATACCGACACATAGGTGACACATTGTTCCGGACACATGGGTTACACATGGGATGGCCCGCGGGCCATCCCTATGTGTAACCGCGCCGGGCCAGGGGGAGGCATTCATGCCCTGGAAGGAGTGTTCGGTAATGGAAGAGCGCATGCGCTTCGTTGCTCGCCTACTCGAGGGCGAGGAGATGAGTCATCTGTGCCGCGAGTTCGGCATCTCCCGGAAAACGGGATACAAAATCTACGATCGGTACAAGGAGGCTGGACTTGAGGCGTTCACCGACCGGTCGAGACGTCCGTTCAGGTACGGCAACCAACTCCCGTTTCAGGTCGAAACGGCCATCGTCGCGCTCAAGAAGGAGAAACCGCACTGGGGCGCTCGCAAGCTGCGCGAACTGCTTCTTCGCAAGTTCTCTTCCGAGGTGAGGGTGCCTGCGGTGAGCACCATCCATGCCGTGCTCGACCGGCACGAGCTCGTCCAGCCTCGCAAAGGTCGACGCTACCGAGCTCAAGGCACTCCGCTCTCTGTGGCAAAGGAACCCAACGACCTTTGGTGCGCCGACTTCAAAGGCGAGTTCAAGCTGGGAGATGGACGCTACTGCTACCCCCTCACCGTCACCGACCAGGCATCGAGGTATCTCCTTCTGTGCGAAGCGCTCGAATCCGTGAAAGAGGATTCCGCTTTCACCGCCTTCGAAAGCCTCTTCAAGGAACGAGGATTACCAACGGCAATCCGAAGCGACAACGGCGTGCCCTTCGCCTCGCCCCACTCGCTGTTCGGGCTCAGCCGACTCTCGGTCTGGTGGCTCAGGCTCGGCATCGACATCGAACGCATCAAGCCGGGAAAACCTCAGCAAAACGGGCGCCACGAAAGGATGCACCTCACCCTCAAGAAGGAAGCCACAAGACCCGCCAAGCCGAACTTCCTCCAACAGCAAGCCCGCTTCGACGAGTTCGTGGCCGAGTTCAACGACGAGAGACCCCACGAAGCTCTCGGAATGAAAGTGCCAGCGGATATCTACACCGCGTCAAACCGACCCTACCAAGGTCTCAGCGAACTCGCCTACCCCTTCCACGACCGCACCGTCGTCGTCACCACCTGCGGACGGATCTGCCTCCACAACAAGAAGATCAATGTCTCCCTCGTCTTCACCGGCCAAACGCTCGGCATCAAGGAGGTGGAAGACAACACCTGGCTCGTGTCCTTCATGGACTACGATCTGGGCTACATCGACCTCGAAGAGAAATGTCTCCAACCCTTGGATAACCCCTTCTCAGTCATCAAGGTGTAACCTATGTGTCCGGAACGTTTTGTTACCCATGTGTCCGGTATGGACAGGGAAGGTCGTGGTGGAGGCAAGGGGACTCGAACCCCTGACCCCCTGCTTGCAAAGCAGGTGCTCTCCCAACTGAGCTATGCCCCCACGGAACCCCAACAGAATACCCGGATCGACTCTACGGAACCAATCCGGCACTCTTGAAAGCGGCTGAGCCGCCGACCACGGGCAGCGACAGCTTTGTCGCTCCGAGGTCCACGGTGAGCTTTGTGCCCGCCTTGGGCCAGAGCGTGAAGTCGCGGTCGCTGGAGAAGATCATCAGCCCGATCCGCTTGCCGGCGGGGATGATCTGATCGTCGGGCTGAAGGTCGAACGTCAGCGTTACGAACTCGCCCGGCTTAAGCGGCGTCCCGCGCTCCATCGACTGGTAGTCCCCTCCCTTGGTGAGCGATTGCCAGTTCTGGGGATCGGCCCAGCCACGTGTGATCAGGTTCGCGGTGCCGATCGGTCCGTCGGTCCAAGGCAGCTGCACCAAGTACACGGACAGATTCGCGGCGGGTGTGCTCGAGGCCAGCCGGATCGTAATGCGCGGCGTCCCTGACAAATGCAAGGGCGACTTCAGCTCGGGCGTTGCGTACAACAGGCGGTTCGGCGAAGCCTCGGCCTTGGCGAGGGTCGGCGCATCGAACTGCACGTCATCGGTCAGAGACTCTTGCCCGGACTTCGACGAAGACTCGGGCGTCAAGCCACCTACCGAACCTCCACCAGGAGTGAGAGATAGCGTCACTGCCGAGGCGTCGGGATGCGGGTAGTCGGGATATTGAGTCGGTTCACCCGCCGACCGGCGTCCACCGCCCGCGCTCTCCCGCACGATGTACGACTTCGGACCCTTCTCAACACCGTTCTCGACTCCGTACAGGAACCGGGTGAACCACTTGTTCATCAACTCCAGGGGGGGATCGCCGCCGTGGCCGCCTTGGTGGAAGTACTGCACCAGCGGCACCCGGCCCCTCACGGCATTGCTGATGCGCACACTGTGCTCGGGCATCACGTTCCAGTCGTTGAACGCATGGGCCATGAGGACGGCCGCCTTGATGTTTTGGGTGTGCTGAAGCAGGTCGCGCTCGGCCCAAAACGGGTTGTAGTCGCCCGACTTCCGATCGCGATGCTGGGCGAACAGGCCATCGCGGTAGATTCGATCGCTCGCCTCGCGTCTTGCGGGGTCGCCGCTGTTAATGAAGTCGTACAGCGAGTCGATGTCCTCACCCAGCCAGCCACCGGGATGCCGTACGAGTCCGTGCGACCGGTAGTAGTGGTAGTACGAGGTGTTCGGCGCGACGGGGATGATGCACTCCAGTCCGGCTACGCCGGTGGTGGCCGCCGCGACCGGGATCGTGCCGTTGTAGGACGTGCCGGTCATGCCGACCTTACCGGTGCACCAGGTTGCCTTCACTTCGGTGGTGCCTTCGATGGTCGTGTATCCCTTGGCTCGGCCGTTCAGCCAGTCGATGACCGCCTTGGGGGCGAATCGCTCGGGGTCGCCACCGACGGTGGGACTGCCGGTCGAGAGGCCCGTACCGGTCGCCTCGGAGTGGACGACGGCAAAGCCGCGCGGAACCCAGGTGTTCACCAGCGAGTTCGAGATGCGCGTCCGATTCGGATTGAAGGGGATCGCGGGCGGTCTTTGCCGCGGGGGCGACTCCTCGCCGAGCTCTTGCCGCACATCCCAGAGAATCGAGCGTCCGTTGGCCGTACCCGCGAAGTAGGGGGAGGACTCGTAGATCACCGGCACCTTCAGGCCTTCGGTCTCGGTCTGCCGCTGGCGAACGACGCCGACGTGCACGCGGTCCTTCTTGCCATCTTGATCGGAGTCGAAGTCGGTTTCAACCCACAGCCGCTCGCGAATCCACTCCTCGGCGTTGGCGAAGGCGGGGACGATCTGCGCCTGGCCATCTTGGAATACGGGCTTGGCTCCCTGGCCCTGGGCGTGGACGGCGAGCAGGAGGCAGGAAAGCAAAGCAGACTTCGCGTATGCGGACATGATTCCGCATTATAGATACATTGCTAGGCTTCGAGACGGGCCAGGCGTTTCGACATCTCTCGGCGCATCGCCTCGGTGGTTTCCGCATCGTAGCCGATTTCGTCGAGTCGTCCGATCCATGGAGCAAGGCGGTCGCACAACTTCGCCGCCATGCTCTCTACGGCCTTTTTGGGGACGCCCGAACGCTCACCGAAGTCGACAAAGTCTCGAAGCCTGAAGTTGGCGTCTTTGCCCTCGAGCGGAAGGGCCATGTTTCGGCTCAACTCGGGATAGGGGAGCGTCGAAAGTACATCATAGGCGGGGGTCAAGCTCACGACCCCATTCCACAGCAAGCTGATGTTCTTGGCGTGGAGATCTCCGTTCCCGATCAGATAGCTGAAGATGTAGTGTTCGAGCAACCGGCGGCTCTCCGCGATGGGTGCCGTCGCGACTTCCTGAATCCGTTCCGTGACCGTTCTCATCGTCGGTGTGTACTTTCGGGCGGGAACCAGGTCAAGTAGCTGGCAGGCGTCCTCTTGGTGGAGCTTTTCGACGATCTGCCTCCGTCGAACCCGATCAAAGCGGTGTACCAACAAGCCTGCCTCGCCGTCGCGGTCCTCGATCAAGGTTGCCTTTGCGGCGGCGATGCCGCAGGAACTGGCTACTCGGAGGAAGAAGTGCTCGTCTTGAACAAGACGCGGAAAGGCCGCTGGGTTGAGCTTGAGAAGGGAAGGGCCGGCCGAGCGGCTTCCGACCACAAAGACAATCGTAGCGTCTGAGAGCTTCTCTTGAACTCCGGCAATCGAGGCGTCGCGCAACGACCGAGCTTCGAAGAGCTCACGAAACGACACCTGACGGGGGTCGTCGATTCGGTCCCTTTCAAGGGGTTCAGGAAGGGCACCGTGGCGAACGACCGCCACATCGCCGACCGTATCCCAACCCACGCGCAGCAGTAGCTCGAGCGTATCGTCACTCGCCTTCGCAGTGTCGAGGAGCATTTGAAGCCGTGCGCCTTCGGGGAGGAGATTCAGGAAGAACGGAGGCAACTCGGCGGCATCGAAGGGAAACTTCTCGGCGGGCAACGTCGAGGACAGCTGGCCGCGGGCGAGGTTGTCGACCAGGTCGAACCGGTAACCGGCACCCGTCCGCGTGACCGTGGCCACGAGCTTCTGCCTTTGATACAGGTCTGCTGCGGGCTGTGTCATTCATCGCCCTCGATGCGCAGGTGTAGGTTGAGGACGCGCAAAATCGCGAACAGGATGTCGAGCCGAAGCGTGGGTTTTCCCGCCTCGGCGGCGATGATCGACGGCTTCGAGCAGCCCGCCAGCTCCGCGAGCTGCTCCTGAGTCAGCCGCAGCAGCTTGCGTCGTGTCCGTATCGTATTCCCGATTTCACGTTGGTTCATCAATGATCGTTTATATTATGCGCATGATCGGAGCAGAGTGCATAGAAATCACTTAATAAAACAACGATGTTTTACAAAATATCAACTAATCAGCTTGATCAAACCCATAAAGGCGCCGAAAGTGAACGATCGTTCATGGCGGCCGCGCTCGCGAAGGAAGGGAAGGTTAAAATAGCCAAGTGACCACCGCGCTGATCGCACTCGCCGCCATGTCCATCCAAGAACCCAAGACTTCGAACAACCCGATCTTCTCAGGCTGGTATGCCGACCCGGAGATCCACGTCTTCGAGGGTCGCTACTACGTCTATCCCACCTACTCGGCGACCTACGAAAGCCAGACCTTCTACGAGGCGTTCAGCTCGCCCGATCTGATTCACTGGCATCGCGAGGGACGCATCCTCGACTTCAAGGACATCCCGTGGAGCACGAATCGAGCGGCTTGGGCACCGAGCGTGATTTACCGCGACGGAACCTACTTCATGTACTTCTCGGCGGGCGACGGCGCCGGCATTGGGGTGGCGACCTCGAAGCATCCGGGCGGCCCCTTCAAGGATGCCCTCGGCAAACCGCTCATCAAGGAGTACATCAACGGCGCTCAGCCGATCGACGCGATGGCGTTTCTCGACGACGATGGCCAAGCCTATCTCTACTACGGCGGCTGGAAACACGCCAACGTGGTCAAGCTGTCCAAGGACATGCTGAGCACGGAAGGCGAGTTTAAGGAGATCACGCCCGAAGGGTACGTCGAGGGCAGCTTCATGCTGAAGCGCAACGGCGAGTACGTGTTCATGTGGTCGGAGGGCGGGTGGACGAACTCGACCTACGGCGTCGCCTACGCGCGCTCAAAGTCCCCGACCGGGCCGTTCGTGCGTATCGGCCAGATTCTGGGCACGGACCCGACGGTTGGGAAGGGTTCGGGGCACCATTCCGTGCTCAAGCTGCCCGGGACCGACGAGTACGTGATCTGCTACCACCGGCGACCGCTGGAGGAGACCGACGCCAACGCCCGCGTGGTGTGTCTGGACAAGTTGGAGTTCGACAAGGACGGGAACATCCTGCCCGTGAAGCAGACCTTTACCGGCGTGAAGGCGCATCCGCTGGGCAAGCACTGAGGTTACGTTGGAGACTCTGCGGCTGATCGGTCCGGCTCGCCCAACGACGACGTCACAGCTGGCGACCTATTTGGCCTGGCGATTCCCGGCCTCGGCAACGAGGCTGGAGATCGCAGACGCACTTTGGCCTGATCGCGATCGGGCTGTGGTCGTCAACCGTTTACGGGTAGCGCTCAGTCGTTTGCGCAAGTCGATTCCCGTGATCGAGGAAGCGGACCGCATATGCCTCGATTCCGGGTCGTTGACCACCGATGTTCGCGAAGTTCGTGCCGCTTTGGCCCAAGCTGCGGAGGAACCCGATCCCGGATCGGAATTACGAATCCTCGCGGGTGTCCACCGTGCCTTGGGCCAGCAAGTTCTCGTTGGCGAAACCGAGTCATGGGCGAGAATGGCCCAAGCCGAGTGGGCCCTCGATGGCGGCAACGCGCTCATCCGGATGGCCCGCCTTGCGGTGGAACTGGGCGACCTTGACCTAGCCGAGTCGGCCACGGCTGCGGCTCTGGGCCACCTTGGTCACGATGAGGAAGCTTGGGAACTTCGGCTGACCGTGCTTTCGAAGCTAGGCTCCATAGATGAAGGCCTGCGCGGGTTCGCCAGAGCGCGTCGCGAACTCCGGGAAGAGGGATCGGACTTCAGCCAGGATCTTATCGCGTTCGCCGAGGACGTCAGGGCGGGATTGGCAAAGGTTGACGGCGGGTATCCGCTCGGGAGAACCGAGGCCGACCTACTGTCAAGGTTCTTCTCCCGCGCAATGGAATCGGAGCCAGAAGCGGCGCTGGCGCTCCTCGCTAGCTCGAGTTTTCGTCCCGAGGTGTTCCGACGTCCGCTTGTGGCAAAGCGCCTGCTGGCGGATGCGCTGGCTCGATGCCCAGAGCCTTCGGTCGCGCGGGAGCGCTGTCACGTCCGCCTCATCGGCGCCTTGGTCGCTCTCGAGGAGCATGAGCAGGCCGTCGCCCAGGGCGAGCGATTTTTGGCGGGAGACGTGGCCGATGCCAGACGCCGAATCGCGTTGCTGAACATATCATTCTCGTTGTTTGTCCTGGGCGAATGGGACCGGGCACTATCGGCTTCGAGTGAAGCCGCCGAGATCGCAGAAGCTACGGGATGGCCCTACGATGCGTGGCAGTGTCGCTGCCAGCATGCGACCTTCCGTTCCGTGTTGGGTGAGCCTAGTGAGGCAATCCCTATCCTAGAGTCGGGACTCGCGCACTTCGCAGCCCATCCTGTGGCGGGTGGGGAACAGGATGTGGCCACGATCCAGACCAACCTCGGCCAAGCGCTTCTCCTCGTCGGCCGGGTCGGCGAGGCGCTGAGGGTGCTTAAAGCGAGCGATACGCAAGCGCGCAACGGTGGGTACACATCCGTCGAGGCGCTGTCGGCCCCTCTGCTCGGCAGAGCTTTGGCCTCGGCAGGCGAGACCGGGGCGTCCTGCAATGCGCTGATCCGCGGTCTTCGGGTTGCCTACCGAGAGGGGACGCGGCGCCTACTCGCCAAAGCATTGGCGGATACGGCGCGGGCTCTGAACTCGATGTCAGCGGATGCGGATCGCGTGGTCCGCGACTGGGCCGGACTCTTCGTGACCCTTGGGCACCGGCCTACACCCATGGACGAGGAACTCATCGCGGGGCTATCGGAGATCACTCCGATCGAGTCGGATACCCAGGTTCTCGAGGCGATCCGCCGGGCGATCGCGACGGTTCGGGCGGTTGGGACGGGCGTTCATTCGGATTCTTGATTCCGAAGCGCTCCGACCTCGAAGACATCTTCAATGGGATTTCCTGTTAGAGCCGCGGCGGCGGCGACGTGGTTCGGAGCATGAAGCAAGAAGCTCTCGATGCCCCCCTCGACTTCCGCATCGGAGAATCGCTCGGGGAACAGATGGAGCGCAACGAGAAATGCCGCATCTGCCACCCAATCCGAATGGTGGAAGCCGATATCGTCGGCGACAGCCGGGCCGAACTCTCGAGCGAGCACTTTCGACATGCGCCCGATGATCTCTTCTTGGGACTGAGTGGGGTCAAGCCTCGTTGCCCGATCACCCACAATCTCCACGAAGATTCCTGTGGTCGTCGACTCGCAATCGTCAATGGGCCCACTCATAGGCCCATACTAACGCAACGACCTCTATCGCTTCTTGTCGTACTTCCGCGGCTTTTTGAACTCGCCCGGGCGGGGCGGGCGCGAGGTGGACGGATCGCTGAACGCGGGCTCAGCGAGCCGCACCTTCACCTTCCGATTCCGCAGCTTGGCGTTGGTGAGGGCATCCACGACGCGCTGACCTTCCGCGGCGGGAACCTCGACAAACGCGGCCCGATCGAGGATGTCGATCACGCCGATCTGCTTGCCGACGAGGCCCGCCTCGTTGGTGATGCAGCCGACGAGATCGCCCGGACGCAAGCCGTCTTGCCGGCCCATGCCCACATAGATGCGAATCATGCCCATCTCGGGCTGGCCGAAATCGGCGAACGACTCCTCCTCGGTCTCGACATGCTCCACCTGGTGACGCTCCTTCCACAGAAGGTGCATCGCGGCGGCCGCGACTTCAAGCGCATCGTACTCCTCGGCAAGTTCGGCGACCGAAGGCAGCAGCGCATCGAATTCCTTGGCGTCGAGCGCTTCCCGAAGGGAATCGACGAACGCGGCGCGCCGTCGCGAGGCAATGTCGGCGACGGTGGGAATCCGCGCGGGCTCGATTCGCGATCCGATGAGCCGCTCGATGTTGGCAAGTTGGCGTCGCTCGCGATGATAGACCAGCGTGATCGCATCGCCCTTACGTCCGGCGCGACCGGTGCGGCCGATGCGGTGGATGTACTGCTCCACGTCCCAAGGCACATCGTAGTTGATGACGTGGGTGACATTGTCGATGTCCAGGCCGCGGGCGGCGACATCAGTGGCGACCAGCAGATCGGCTAGACCATCTCGGAACCTGCGTAGCACGCGCTCTCGTTCGGCTTGGTTCATGTCGCCGTGGATCGGCTCGGCGTTGTAACCCTGAAGCTGCAGCGATTCGCTGAGTTCCGCGGTCTCGAGCCGGGTGCGACAGAAGACGATCGTCGAGCCCGGAGTCTCCATGTCGAGGACGCGGGCGAGGGCTTCTTGCTTTTTGCCCGGAGGTACCTCGTAATAGGTCTGGTTCGTGGTTTCGAGGGTGCGCTGCTTCGCGATGATCTCGACCCGCTGCGGATTGCGGAGGAACTTGTTGGTGATCGCGAGAACCCGCGGGGCCATCGTCGCCGAGAAGAAGGCGAGCTGGCGATCTTCGGGCAGTTCGGCGAGGATCGCTTCCATATCCTCGGTGAAGCCGAGGGCCATCATCTCATCGGCCTCGTCGAGCACACAGAACTTCACGCCATCCAGCTTCAGCGAACCGCGGCGCAAGTGGTCGAGCACTCGGCCTGGTGTGCCGACTACGATGTGGGCTCCCGATTTCAACGCGCGGAACTGGCGGTCGATCGGCTGGCCGCCGTAGACCGGAACCACGCGAAGGCCAGCGTACTTGGCGAAATCGTGGATACCCTTTGCAACCTGAACCGCGAGTTCGCGGGTCGGCGCGAGGATCAACGCCTGGGTGGTCGGGCTGCCGGCATCCATCTTCTCGATGAGCGGCAGACCGAATGCCGCGGTCTTGCCGGTGCCGGTCTGGGCGATGCCAATAAGGTCTCCGCCCGTGATCAGAACAGGAATGGCCAGCGCCTGGATGGGCGTCGGGATTTCAAATCCAAGGTCGGCCAAGGCCTTGAGGGTGCTCTCTTGCAGACCAAGTTCTGAGAACGTCGTATCTTCAACGACGGTGGGTTCGAGCCGCTTCGGAGCCTCGAACGGCGGTCGATCGGGCTTAGACTTGCCCTTGAAAGGCTTCTTGGGTTTGGCAGCGGCGGATGAGAATGGGGAAGAGCCCTTGCGCTTCGGCGGCACGGCCCCGTTGTTTTTCTTGGTAGGCATGTTTCAGTTCGTTGCCCCCTGCGTGGGCAGGCTGAAGCCACCTCAAGTCAATGTCGGAAGTGGATATCTGCACCCGAAGCCTAGGGGTGTCCTGGGCCAAGCAGAGGCATAGGTCGACGACGTCGACCACAACCCTCATAGTTTACCGCCTGGCGGACGGGCCCCCTGGGACCTATGCGGCGAGAGATACTTGGAAGGCCGCTTGCGCTCGCTGAACTTCCTGCAACATCACTTCGCCGACGACCTTGAGCTGCTGCTCTGGCAGGTCGAGCATAAGTTGGGCGGATCGGTCGGGCTCCACCGCTTCCGAGGGAGTACATGAGCCCAGTCCGGCCGAGTGCGCAAGGTAGTCCGCCATCGAGATGATGGCGGTGAGGTCAGCGTAGTCGCTGTCGCCGTCCACGTTGTGGTGGAACTTGATCGCATTCTGAAGCGGCACGGGAAGCCCCCACTTCTCGGCGAGCAATCCGCCGACAACTCCGTGGTCGAAGCCGAGCAATCGCTCTTCGGCGGTGCACATCGATACGGTCTCGGCTTTGGCAATGCGAATCGCCTCTTCGAGGTCACCCGGATAGAATCGGTCGAGGACGAGCCAGCCCACATCGTGCATCATGCCGGCGATGTAAAGCTCTTCGGCTTTGTCCGGGCGCTGCATCTTGCCAAGGATGCGTGCCGCCGTTGCGACGGCCAGGCTGTGACTCCAGAAAGCGACCTTGTCGAAGTTCTTCGCCGAGATTCGGCCCGAGATCATCTGCTGGTACGACACACTGATGACCAGCGACCGGATCGTATTCAGTCCGAGGATGCTGATCGCGCGGGCGATCGTCGCCACGTTCGAGAGCCCATAGTAAGACGAGTTCGCCACCCGAAGGGTCTTGGCGGCTAGCGCCGGGTCTCGCTCGATCAGTTTCTCGAGGTTACGCGCCGACGCGTTAGGATCGTCCGCGAGCTTCAAAACGGCCGATGCGACCTGAGGTAGGACGGGTAGGTTCTCGCTGCGGGCGATCTTGATAGAAAGGCTCTCCAACTCCACGGCTTAGATTATCGGCGCGCCCAGCCTCATCCCTCAACCCCCTTGAAACTTCTTTTTTGACTTGAGCGTTATATACTCATGTCGTTGAAGTCCTATGGCTAAAGACCTTTATGCAGTGTTGGGTGTTTCTCGGGGAGCGGATGAGAAGGAGATCAAGTCTGCCTACCGAAAGTTGGCGCGCAAGTATCACCCGGACGTCAATCCGAACGACCCCACCGCCGAGGCGAAGTTCAAGGAAATCGGGGCCGCCTACGAGGTCTTGGGCGATGTCGACAAGCGACGGCTGTACGACCAATACGGTTCCAACTGGGAGGCCGCCCAGCACATGGGTGCCGCATCCGGTGGAGGCGACTTCGATGTCAACTTCGGGGGCGGCGGCGGATTCGAGACCATTTTTGAGACCTTCTTCCGTGATGCTGGCGCGGGAGGCATGGGTGAGGCTCGTGCCGTTGCTCCGCGCGATGTCGAACGGACGATCGAACTCACTCTCGATGAGATTGCCTCGGGTACGAAGCGCACATTGACCTACCAGGCCATGGACGCCTGCAAATCGTGCGACGGGTCCGGCACGGTGCAGCTCCGCTCGACCCGCGAGTGCGTGAACTGCGGCGGAACCGGACGTACGCGCAATGTGTTTGGCCTCGGCGGACCGTGTCCGGTCTGCAGCGGGACAGGCCGCACCACGATGGAGTCCTGTCCAACTTGTCAAGGGTCGGGCACCATCCCCACCACCAAGAAGGTCGAGATTAAGATCCCCGCCGGGTTCCCAGAAGGCAAGAAACTGCGCGTGCCCGGGCGAGGGATCATGGGGACGGGTGGCCGAGCCGGGGACCTGTATGTATCGATCAGGGCCATCCCGCACGAGCGATTTGTCCGCAACGGCGACAATCTCGAGGTCGAAGTCGAGGTGCCGTTCGTGATGGCAGCTCTGGGTGGCGAGGTG